>NZ_DASTTN010000105.1:0-3022 GCF_035760125.1 Flavobacterium sp. | reverse complement strand
AAGGGCGGGTTTCCAGCCAATAAAATAAGTCTTGTTTCGGAAATTATCGACCCGGTTACTGCGGAGTAGCAAGTTATCGCTTATTTTGGAAAAGGAGAAAATCGCTTAGATTTTCTCTTTTTTTTTATTTTTTAAAGTATTCAATATTTTTATAATATCTGAACAGATGGTCGTAGATTAAAAGCTCGTATATTCTTTGTTTTGATGAGTATTGACGGTTTATCATCATATGAATATGACTCTTTAGAAATTCAAGCAAGGGAATTGTCAATTTGCCTTTTATTGACAAGATTGCTTTAATGGATTGCTTTTGTTTTTCTTGTATCAATTCATAAATTTTGGAATAATCTTCTGAAGCAGTTTTGTACAAAAAATAGTGTGCTTCCTGAGACAATTCTCTATAATGTTTGTTCATTTCTTTTTTAAGAGTTTTATCTGCATCAAATTCTTTTTTGAATGAAGCTTGTAATTCATCCATCAAAGTCAATTTATGAATGTTGTTTATTGAAAATGAATTTAAAAAACTGTCAATTGATAGAAAACTAAAAATCAATTCTATTTCATTTTTAATGAAACTTGATTTAAGAGATAGATAATTTAGCATCATCTCACTATCCTGCCAAAATAAAGTTTCGGATTCTTCAATTGTTTTTTTTCCATATCTTTCCAATTCTCTTTGATAGGTGTCTGTTTGTACTTTCCAAATTGTATTTTCTTGGAGCAACATTTGTAAAACAGGGTAAAATTTTGAAATTATTATAGAAGTATTCTCTATGTTTTCGCAGTAAAATCGTACTCTAATATGTTCATCGGGGTCTTTGTATCTAATGAAAAACCATTTTTGGAGTCTATTTTCGGTTTTTAATTCTTGAATAATAGGATACAGGTTTTCAATTAAAATTACATCGGCAGTTTTAACGCCAGTATATATTTTATAATACAACCATTCACTTCCTATGCAAAAATCTCTTTTCATGGTTATGCTTGCTCTTTGTAAAATGAAAGAATAATTTGATTGGCGAAGTTTTTCCCAGTTTTATCTTTAACTACCGATTCTTCTGTAAATAAAAATTCTTCTAAGTTAATGTTAGTGTGATTACGTACCGATTTTAGAAATAATTGAATTCCTATTTCTGTTTCAAAATCAATTAAAAGGGTGTTGTCAAAATGTACCCAGTTTGTAAATCTGGGAATGTTACGCTTATTTCGCCAAACTGTAAAAATTTCGAATAGGGAAGGATTGTTTTGAGGGTAAAAAAAATCTATTTCTTCTTTGGTTACACTCCATTTTGCTTTCGATAGAATTATATCCTTGTATATGACTCTTGGAAAATAGTTATGGTGAGTTTCTAAAATCCCCCACGAGAAGTTATAAATTGGTTTTAAATTTTGCGATTGCAACTCTGCTAAAAAATGATAAATAGGCAATGATTTATTGGAATAGTTGTGTGCATTCGACAAACAAGGAATAACCTCCTTTTTGTGTTTTTTGGATCGTAATATAATAATGTTGTTTTTGATAGAAATCATTAAATCATTTAGCTCAATTTGGTGTTTTTTATTTACCCCTGAATTCGATAGATAAGGAATTTCAAAATCTCTTAAAACGGGTCTTCTCAATATATTTCCGGTTCTGGATTCTGGAATATGGACGATTTCTGCCAAAATTTTGTCTGAATGATGATTGGTTTCTTTTTTGATGATTTCCTTGGTCAAATTATGGATTGGAGTATTCCCATTGCAAAAACGCCCAAGTAATTTTGCAGCACTAACGTCTCCAGATGATTCTATTGCAATAATTTCCTCGCCATTCTTTTTCGAACACTCAATCATAACCGAAAAAGTGGCTGGAGCATTTTCCAAGTTAGCATCAAAATCAGGAAAATCTTTTTCCGAAAGAGTTATTGCCTTTTCTTTATTTAAGAGGCATTCTTGTAATTTGTTTTCTAAAATAAAGTCCAATTTTTCCCAGACTTGATTTTTTTCTTCTAAAATTTTATTTTTAAAAGAGAATTTATCCAAAAGATCATGAGTGTCATTCATCTCTTGGTTTTGAAGATAGCCAATCCCTGATTCCGTATCCAAAACGACTGTCAATGGCATTTCTCGGGATTCGTATCTTTTGGTAAATGCCTTAATGAAATGGATTTGATTCACAGATTCTTTTTGCTTCTGAATTCCATTTAAAAAACGAATAGCTTGTAGTACTTTTTTAGGCACATAATCATTTAATATGTTTACTGAAGCAGTTGTTTTTAAATCAGTTTGAAAGAGGTATTTGTCGTCATATTCAATGCCTAATTTTTGAATTTCTTTTTTTATTTCTTCGTACTTATTTTCGGAAGGAATTAGATTTGAATCCAATGCAGCAAGCTGTTTTTTTATTTTTTTTAGGGTTTTGTATTCAGAATTTAAAGATGGAATTTTATGTAGAATAGCAAAGATCCTTTCTATGTTATCATTTCCAGTCACTGTGGCATCCAATTCACTTATCAGAAATTGAAAATTGATGAGTTGATTAATAAACTCTAAAGCTTCTTCAGTTTCCGCATCATCATCAGCTAGTAAATGAATCATTTCATGAACAGTCATGCCCGATTTACTTTTGGACAATAAAAGAGACAGTAAGTCAGATTTTCGTATTGCTGAAATACTATGCTCTCTTTTGGTTTTTATGTATTTGTATTCTACAAATCGATAAAAATCACCGAGCTCATAAATGGAAGTATTCTGGTAATATTTAAGATAGGGTGTGACTTCTTTTCGTTTGGCAAAGTCTTGTAATAGCGCTACCCAAAATTGCATATCGAATTGGGTATGACGAGAATACATTTCTCGAGATTCGAGTATAATGTTTGTTTCAGAAGCTTTTTTACCGACTGTACAACCCGCAAATAACCCGAAAGGAGTACAGCGGGAAGACATTCTAGCTAAATATTTCAGTAAGCTAAGTTCTAAAGCTTGTTTCTTTTTGTCGGATACATTAGAGGGGTTCAATTTCCATTTGTCTAAAGCCGTAAGC
>NZ_DASTTN010000104.1:0-3436 GCF_035760125.1 Flavobacterium sp. | reverse complement strand
GTTTGGTGTGCTAAAAAAGATAATATTTGGGTTTTTCCGACAGGATTAATCAGTACGTCTATATATGCATATTTACTTTGGCAATGGAGCTTATTGGGAGATTCCATGATTAATGTGTATTATTTTATAATGAGTATTTATGGATGGTATCATTGGACACGTAAAAAAGGGGATGTCGATGAATTTCCGGTATCGGTGACAACTAATAATGAAAAAGTAATATCGGTTGTTATTTTTATATTAACCCTCATTTTTGTGATTATAGTATATCTTTATTTTGATAAATTTACAAGTTGGTATTCGTATGTGGATACGTTGTTGACCGCAATATTCTTTGTTGGAATGTGGTTGATGGCCAAAAGGAAAATTGAAAATTGGATTTTTTGGATTGTTGGTGATTTGCTTTCGATACCACTTTATTTCGCAAAAGGATATACTTTTACCAGTTTTCAATATATAGTATTTACAATTATTGCCGTTTATGGCTATTTAGAATGGAAGAAAATCTTGAACAGCTCGCAAAATCTGGAGCTTCGCCAATTATAAAAATTGCCATTTTTGGACCAGAATCTACTGGGAAAACTACTTTGGCAACACAACTCGCCGAATATTATAAAACGGTTTGGGTTCCTGAATTCGCACGTGATTATCTACAGGAAAAATTAGATAGTGGTCGCGGAATTTGTGATATTGATGATATGTTGCCTATCGCATATGGACAAACCAAATTGGAAAACGAAAGCGCTTTAATTGCCAATAAGTATCTTTTTTGTGATACAAATTTGCTGGTAACTAAGGTGTTTTCCGAATTGTATTATAATTTTTGTGATTCATTACTGGATAAAGCAGCCCGTGCTCATCAATATGATTTGTTTTTCTTGACAGATATAGATGTACCATGGGAAGATGATGGTTTGAGAGATAGTCCAGAGGGAAGAGAAAGTGTTTTTGAGGTATTCAAACAGTCGTTGATTGATAATAAAAAACCTTTTATTACCATCTCTGGTGATAAAGAAACACGTTTGAAAAAAGCAGTTGCAATCATTGAGGATTTGACGATGGCTTTTCAGATGGGATTTACTTCTCTTGATTTTTTACAAATTTATGAGCATGGTATTCCTCTAGAAAATATAAAAAAGGAGTTTGATATTTTTAAAAAAGGAATTCAAAAAAGTGTTTTGGTTAATCCAGCGACTTTAAATAATGGAATCCTAAAATTGTCAGATGCCGATTTCGAACAAAAGGCTGGTTATTTTGACGCTAATACATCAAAACTAAAGCTGAAGAAATTTGTTCCAGCTTCTGGTGCAGCAACAAGAATGTTTAAGTTTTTGAGTGCTTTTTTGAATGAGTTTGATTTCGAAAATGAAAGCATCAATGCCTATATTAACAGAAAAAAAGATACAGAATTGGCTCTTTTTATTATTGGGATGGATAAATTTCCATTTTTTGAAGCGGTAGATAAAAAGTTAAAAGAAATATATCCTGATTTTAATACTTTGGGGCGTGATTATAAAAATTATTATTTCATAAAGACGCTCTTGTCACCAGAATATTTCGACTTTGCTAATAAGCCAAAAGGAATCCTTCCATTTCATAAGTATGCATCTCATATAGCAGCTCCTATTCAGGAGCACTTGTATGAATGTGCTTTTTATGCTACTTCAAATAATAGATCCAATTTACATTTGACAGTTTCTGAAAATCATCAAGCTCAATTTGAGGAAATTATTGAAAAGGTAAAAGGAGAAATTGAGGCTGAATCAAATTCAACCATAAACGTTAGTTATTCGTATCAAAAGGAAGAAACCGATACCGTTGCCGTTGACAGTGAAAACAAACCTTTCCGAAATGAAAAAGGGATGCTGGTTTTTAGACCTGGAGGTCATGGTGCTTTGATTGAGAATCTAAATGCAATTGATGCTGATGTCGTTTTTATTAAAAATATTGATAATGTAAGTCAAAATAACATCAAACAGATTTCTTTTTATAAGAAGGCTTTAGCAGGTGTTCTGTTAGAATTACAACATCAGATTTTCGATTATTTAAAAGCATTGGATAGTCATGAGATTACTCCGGAGAAAATAAATGGAATTTTAGTTTTTCTGAAAATGCAGTTGAATATTGATTTGAATGATGATTTTCATAAATTCAAATTGAAAAACCAAATCAGTAAATTAAAGGAAACGCTAAACAAGCCTATCAGGGTTTGTGGAATGGTGAAAAATGAGGGTGAACCTGGTGGTGGTCCATTTTGGGTAAGGGGTATAGATGGTGAAGTGACGTTGCAAATTGTAGAGACTTCTCAGATTGATTTGAATAATGCTGCACAATTTAAAATTCTGGGTAATGCTACTCATTTTAATCCAGTGGATTTGGTTTGCGGATTGAAGAATTATCAAAATCAAAAATTCGATCTGAAGGAGTTTGTTGATCCGAACAGTGGTTTTATAGTGCATAAAAATAGTGGGGGAATGGATTTAAAAGCCTATGAACTACCTGGTTTGTGGAATGGGGCCATGGCCAATTGGCTGACCGTTTTTGTAGAGGTTCCTTTGTTTACTTTTAGTCCAGTAAAAACTGTAAATGATTTATTAAAACCAGCCCATCAACCGTTATAAAGTGGAAATTCAAACTATCCTCTCAGAGGTTAAATATAAAGCTGTAAGAAGTAGCGGTGCTGGTGGACAAAACGTGAATAAAGTTTCGTCCAAGGTAGTGCTAACTTTTGATTTGTCTAATTCTCAGGGATTCTCTGAAGAAGAGAAATTGCTATTGGAAACCAATTTGCACAACAGACTTACTACTGATTTGCTGTTAATCTTGAATTGCGATGAAGATAGAAGTCAGATTAAAAATAAAGAAATCATCACTAAACGTTTTTTGGATATTATAAAAAAAGGATTGTTTGTTCCAAAGGAACGCAAGGCTACTAAAATACCAAAATCTGTGATTCGAAAAAGAATTAAGGATAAAAAAAATATTTCTGAGATTAAACAGTCACGCAGAAAGCCAAATTTAGACTAATGTTTTTTGTTGAAATTTGATTTTTGAAATTGTTATTGATTTTTGCAATTTTTAAGTTTACCTTTGCCCTGTCTCAAAGGGGTGCTCCAAATAACGAGCTGAGATTATACCCAAAGAACCTGGGCGGGTAATGCTGCCAAGGGAAAAAACGACAAAAAAGTAGTATTCAACAGGCTATTTGTCGTAGAACAATCATTTTTTAATTTAAACAAAAGAATAATCGCCCCTTTTATTTGTAATTTTTTTTACGAATGAAAAATTTATTTAGGCTTAAAGTAGCCAATTCGGAAACGACTCAATTTTCAAAACGGTTTCTATTTTCTGTTTTCTTTTCTCTATTTTCTATTATTTCTTTTTCTCAGGTAAAAGATACTACAAAGGTCAATCAGCTTGATGAAGTATTGGTTTC
>NZ_DASTTN010000103.1:0-10264 GCF_035760125.1 Flavobacterium sp. | reverse complement strand
CTAGAAGACAATCAAATCTCCTTGATGCATTCCAATTACTTCGCCAATATTGCCAAATATGATTATGCGGCCTATGCCAGTCCTATAGATGACCGAACTGCTTGGGGAATTTCATTGATTCGTTTTGGTGTAGATGATATTTTGAACACTACTGATTTAATAGATAACGAAGGCAATATAGATTACAACCGAATTAAGCTTTTTTCAACGGCTGATTATGGATTTACTTTTTCGTATGCCGTAAAATTACCAATAGAAGGGTTTCAATATGGAGTAAATGCTAAAATTATCCGAAGAATCATTGGGGATTTTGCAACTTCTTGGGGATTTGGTTTTGATTTTGGATTGCAATTTGAAAAGAATGATTGGCAATTTGGATTAATGCTTCGAGATATCACGACAACTTATAATATTTGGAACATCAACGAAGAAGCTTATCAAAAAATAGCAGACGCTATTCCGGGACAAAATCAAGAAATGCCCGAGAATACTGAGATCACACTCCCTAAAGCACAACTAGGAGTTGCCAAAAAAATTCTTTTTCATCAAGATTACAGTCTTTTGGCTTCCGCCAATATGAATATGCAATTTACTCAAACCAACGATTTAATTTCAAGCAGCTTAGTTAGTATCGATCCGGCCATTGGCCTTGAATTCGGTTATACCAATCTTGCCTTTTTAAGAGCAGGTGTTGGTAATTTCCAGCACGTAACACAATTGGATAATGGCGAAAAAATAGGATTCCAACCCAATATTGGTTTGGGATTCAAATACAAAGGAATCGCTATTGATTATGCATTAACCTCTTTGGGTAATCAAAGTACAGCATTGTATTCCAATGTATTTTCTTTAAAAATTGATTTATCCCTTTTTAGAGGTTAACTTTGAATATTGAAAAAATTACATCTTAATTTATATTTAAAAAAATGTCAAAATGAAAACTCCTTTATTTAAAAAAATATTTGTTTGTATTCTTTTATTGGGTTCCATTTATAACTCTTACTGCCAAGATGTTTTATTGTCCAAAAACGCTCATATTAGCGTGCTTACTTGTGGCACCGGTAATGAATCCTATTCTTTATTTGGTCACACCGCTATAAGAGTTAGCGACATTGACAACAATCTTGATGTGGTCTATAACTACGGCGCTTTCGATTTTGACACACCCAACTTTGTAATGAAGTTTACCAAAGGGGATTTAAATTATTTCATAGTAAACAATCGATACGTTGATTTTATCAATCAATACAATTATGAAAAAAGAGATGTCTACGAACAAGAATTAGATATTCCGCTTGCGCTCAAACAAAAATTATTTGACAACTTAGCACAATCACTATTATCTGACGAAAGATTGTATCAATATAAATTTATTGACAATAATTGCACTTCTAAGGTCGTAGATGTCATTAATAAAACATTAAACGCGAAAGTAATTACCAAAAAAACAGATACGGACCAAACTTACAGATCCATTTTGTTTCCTTATTTCAATAATCATTTTTATGAAAAACTGGGAACGAGTATTGTTTTCGGAACAAAAGTAGATCAAATGGGGAGTAAAATATTTTTACCGTTTGAGCTTCAGAAAAGTTTAAAACTTATTCAGTATCAAAATCATCCTTTAACCAAGAGAAACAAAACAATATTAAATTTTGAAGAAGAAACTCCATCTTCTTGGTGGAATAATTGCTATACTTATCTTTTACTTTTGGGATTTGTAATTTTGATAAATAAGAAAAGCATTGATTATATTTATCTAATGACTATAGCTTTATTGGGTTTGCTATTTGTGTTTTTAGGATTTTATTCTTCCCATCTGGAATTGGGATACAATTACAATATCTTATTGTTCGACCCTATTCTTTTTATGGTATTGTATTTTTGGAGCACAAAAAACTCCAAGTGGACTTACAAACTTTCTGTTTTAAACATTCTTTTGATGATTGTGTACTTCTTTTTCATCATCACAAAAGTTCATTGGCTTATCGTTTCTCCTATACTAATAACCAACATAGTAGTCTTAACTCGATTGGCTATCAAACATAAAAAGCGTATTCCAATAATTATTTAATCTTACTGACCTCTATAAAATAGAACCGTTGAAACTGTTTTGAAAGCAATACTTAAATCCAAGTAAATACTTCTGTGTTTGATATAGTACAAATCATATTGCAATTTTATCAAGCTATCTTCCAATTTTTCCCCATAGGAATAATTGACTTGAGCCCAACCTGTAAGACCGGGTTTAATAATATGGCGGGTTTCATAGAATGGCATCATTTGAGCAATTTCATTCACAAATACCGGTCGTTCCGGTCTTGGGCCAATCACAGCCATATCCCCTTTTAGAATATTAATGAACTGAGGGAATTCATCTATTCTGGTTTTTCTTAAAAACTTCCCAAACTTGGTAATTCTAGAATCATTGAGTTTTGCAAAAACTGCTCCTGATTTTTCGGCATTATGAACCATTGTACGGAACTTAATAATTTTAAAAACAATACCGTCTTTCCCAACCCTTTTTTGGGTATAAAACAATTTTCCCTTGTTCCAAAAAACATTGCATATCAATATTAAAGGAAGTAAAACCAAACCTATTCCCAAACCAATCAATGAAAAAGCAACCTCAAATATTCTAATGAAATACAAGTATAATTTATTCTGATTACTACGGCTGAAAGGGAAAAACCGATAAAAATCCCTAGAAATATATTGAACCGGAATGCGTTGTGTTTTACTTTCATACACATGTGTATATTCTCTAATACTTTTGCCCGATTCTAATAAATGAAGTAATTGTTGGTATAAATCTGTAGTAATTCCATCTGTATGTTGAGAAGCTACCACTATTTCCGATATCCCATTTTTGGTAACAAATAAAGTTAAATCTTCTCTTTTTATATGTTTCACATATTGATATTCAAATTCATTTTTCGAATGATAATCTGAATTTACATATCCAATTATTTTATAATGAGGGTCAACACTCTCCAATCCTAAAACAAGCTCTTCCACCTGTTCTTTATCACATATTAAAACTGCATTTTGGACAAATCGGTTGGATGCCAAAAACCGCACATAAATCATTCTCCAAATGTACAATGCCATAAAAAAAACAATGTAAAAAATCAATAGTTGCAAACGATTTTTAGGCAATTGAGGAGAAAAAACAGGAGTCAGTAAATAAAATATTACGGTCGAAGAAGTGGTTAAAATAGTACTTCGCAGCACTTGAAAATGATTACTGGCTACTTGAAGATTATACATTTCAAAAATAGCTCCAAATGCATTAATGTATAGGGCTAGAACAATAGTCCAATAGTAATTATTAGTTGAAAATTTAAAATAATTAAAATTAAAAATAAATCCTATGCAATATAAACCAAGCAGCACAAAAACCACATCAAAAACCCGTAAAAGTAATTTACGCTCAGAAATTTCGAAGTGCATTTTTTTTTGATTATCCATTGATTTCAAAATTGGATTGTGTTGCAAGTTACTTATTATATAAAAATTAAACCTTCTTTATTTTAAAATACTAATCCACTTATGTCTAACTATATCCCAATCAAATTTTTCAGATTTCTGTCTCGCATTAGTAGTAATTCTATTGAACAAGTCAAAATCTTCAATTAATCTATTTGCTGCTTCAACCATCTTATCCACATTACCATCTGGAATTAATATAGCTTCTTTTTGGTCTTCCAACATAAAAGGGATTCCCCCAACATTGGTAGAAACTACAACCAAACCCATAGCCATTGCTTCAATCAAACTTACAGGCATGTTATCAAAATGGGTTGTATTTATGAAAATATCATATCCTTTAGATTCATTTATCCAATTCTGTTTGGATAATTTTCCCGTAAAAAGCACATCCAAACCTAAGTCTTTGGCTTTCTGTTTAGCACTCGATAAACTCCCATCTTTTTCAGGGCCAACCATGCAAAGTGTCGCTTCAGGATATTTCTTTTTTATTGCTGCAAATACTTCAACAGCCATTATAGGATTGTATATTTTTGCAAAAGAACGCACCCATAATAGATTGGGTTTCACTTTTTTTCGTTCCAAAAAAGGGTAATTTTCTAATTCAATAGAATTAGGAATGTGTATAACATTTTCATACCCTTCCGATTTGAATTGGCCTATTAAAAAAAGAGAGGGTGACACATTCTGGAAAGAATATTTAAAAATCATTTGACAAATTTTCGGATTATTCTTCAACCGAAAAGCTAAATTACCCCCGTGTAAAATTGGAATGAATTTTAAGTCAAACAATCGGCACAACTGGGAAGTGGCGAATGCATACCAAAAATTAGTTGTGCTATAAGTGTCTATTAATACATAGTCAGCTTTTCTATATAGAAATACACTCCAGAGCATTGCAAAAAATCGTAACGTTTCATTTTTTTGAGAAGAACTATATGATACCCTAAAACCTTCTCGTTCCAAGAGTGGGCCAAGAATTTCAATAGTGGTTGGGGTTAGTCCATGCTTGGATAACTTATTCCCTATGTAGAGCAGGTTTTTCAACAATATAAATTTTTAACAATGAAAGTGCATAAACAAAAGCAGGAGCGGCAAGCCGCATAGCGGCATGATTGATGGTTAATAACCAAAAAGCTACGAAAGATAAAGCCAATATATTTTGACGGTTGTTTATAAATAAAAATAAGGGAGTGAAAAACAAAATCATCAAATCAATCAAACCAAGAGAACCATGCTCGGCCAACATTCTGGTAATTTCATTATGGGAAGCAGCCACAATTCCAGTTTCTTTTTTTCTGATTTCTTTATTTCTTCCCACACCTACTCCAAAAATGGGATTATTCCAAAACATTTGTAGCTCAGATTCGATAAGTGTCTCCCTTCCACTTAATTGACTTTTTTTCTCTCTTCCTCTGGCATCCTGATTAGCATAACGCTTATTAATCAACCCACCGGTTTGTAAGGAGCTGTAACCCCATACTCCCAATCCTGCCACAAAAGAAAGTATAATGATCAATCCTATTTTGGGCTTCGTCTTAAAATTAGCCTGAAAATACAATACCGCCATAAGCAGAAAAATCATCGCAACTGCTGTCATTACTCCCCCCCTAGAAAAAGTGACAAGTCCCCTAAAAGCAAAAACCATAACAAATCCTCCATTCAGTATTTGCAGTAATCTACTTTTAGAATTCAGCAACAATTGTGCAAAAAAAATAAAAATACCCAATCCCAATATGGTAGATACTTGATTGGGCCCAAATCCCCCTGACGTTTCAAAATTGGATTGTGTCCCTGTGACCACATCCTTCACGCTGGGTGTATATAAAAATAAATAAACCACGATAGCAACCAAGGGCAAAGAAAATGCAGTAATAATCCCTTTTAGCCGATCAAATGATACTTTTCGCTGATAACAATATATAGACGAAATTCCCAAACAAACTGGTCCGGAAATATTGAATGCAATTGCCTTTCGGATATCAGTTTCAAAATTCAAAGAAATTAAAGCCAAAATGACACCTGGAATCAGTAACACCAAAAAGAGCCAATACAACAAAGCATTTTTAGACAATCCTGAATAAATCATTCCGAGAAACATAAAAATTAAGATTGAATATTTACCAAACTCATTCAAAATCATCCCATCTGTCATTCTCAAAAGCACTTCAACACTTACTACATAGGCTGACATTATAAGAGCCTCACTATTTTTATTGCCCTTTTTTACAATATAATAAACACCAAACGAAAATATTACAAAAGTGTATATTTTGGAAACAAAAGGCAAAGCAAATACCAATGCTCCTAAAAAAACATGAAACAATATCAATTTAACATAAGACAGTTCTTCTTTCTTCATTTTAACTTGTTTGCAGCCAATTTAAATATTTTCTTATTACACTATCAGCTGTATATTCGGTTTGAATAGTGTAATAAAGCGCATTTCCTAAATCAAATCTCAAAGTCTCATTGCCTATCAATTCAATTATAGATTGATAAAACAAATCAGATCTATTAGAATCCACGATAAAGCCATTCTTTCCTTCTTCCACTATCAAAGGAATTTCACCCACCCGAGTAACCACAACAGCTTTTTTGTACAATCCATATTCCAAAAGTGCAACCGGCAATCCTTCAGATTGCGAAGTCAAAACGGCAATGTCTGATTGGGATAAAATATTCCCTATATCTTGTTTGGAACCATAAACAAATATATTATTTCCTAATTCAAGTTCATAAATTTGTCTTTTAATTTCTTTGGAATACTCATCTTCAAAATCTTTTCCAACCAAGTGAAAAGTCCAATCTGGATGTGATTCTTTTAGTTTATGGACTACTTCCAATAATAAAAAATGATTTTTTTGTGGTCTTAAATTAGACAAAGAAACAATTCGTTTTCCTTCCTCTCCTTTTAGTAATGTACATTTTTCAACCTCTGTTTCTTTCAATGGAAAATTAGGCAAATAAATAACGTTCTTAGCTTTTAATTTCGTTTCTGACCAATTTTTAAGCCTTTGATTTACGGCAATAACGCCAATAAAAAAGTAAGCCGTTAGTTTCAATCCAAAATGAGGCCTGGTTGCTAAGAATTCATTGTTTCCATAATGATCATGCCGTATGATTTTCAAGTAAGGACAAATACATTTCAATAAAAAAGCTAAAAAAAAAGAGGTGCTGTGGGCATGGATATGTGTAACTTCATTTTTTAAAACAAAAGATCTCAACCTGAAAAGAGCACCTATATCTAGTTGTCTTTTTTTGTTCAAAAACAAATACGAAACATTCGGATCGATTTGAGACAAAAGAGAACCTTCCTTACGGGTAGTAACAAGCCCCGAAAATTCAATTTTTTTAACCAAAACATTGGCATAATTGACCGCCATACGTTCGGCCCCACCTGCTTCAAGAGAATCTATGATTTGAATAATTCTCATTTTTATTTCTTTTGCAAAAGTATATTTATACTACCAGCCATCAATTCTTGATCACTAAAATTTGCAAAATCATCATGAATTTTTAATTTTTTAAATTTTCTATAACTTTCCGAATCTATATTAATTTTATCATACTCAAAATAGAGTATTTCAAAACTTTTACTGAAAATCTCTAAATATTGGGGAAGTCTAAGTCTATTATGGTAATCAAATTTGGTTTGAATCTGATTCCATTCTTCTTTGCTATATTTTAAAAAATCTTGTAAGGAAAGTGAAGAATCACTATAAGCCCTATGATCACTTGGTGAAATTAAATGCAACACCAAACCTCCTGGTTTTAAATTTGAATAAATAAAATTATGAATTTCTAACAAATCGCTAGGAGTTACATGTTCTAAAACAAATCTTGACAAAACTAAATCAACATCTTGAATTTCTCCATCACAAATATTAGTCTTAGGAAAATAAGAAACTTCTTTTAATAAATTATACTTTCCTTTTTTTTCTAATACTATCGCACTTTTACTTGCATAAAAAGCATTTAGCTGGTCTATTTCCTTTCGATTAAAATGCTCGTTTATATCATAAGTATTAACTTTTTTTGCTTTTCCTTCAATAATCAATTGATAAGGAAAAATAGGAACCCAGCCTGACCCTAATTCTGCGATTTTCAGGTTTATTAGACTTATATTGTTTTTGCTTAAAACCTCCACTACTTTTTCATAAGTGTTTTTAGTCGATTTCAATTTAGATTCAAAGGATTGATTCCCGCCAACATTTTGCAAAAGATGATAAATACCATATCCAATTTTATTTGGCAAAATAGATAACCCTTTAAAAATTCTAGTTTTTATACTATTTTTCATTGTCTAAGCATTTTTTTATTTCTTCTTCAAAAACATCCAGTGTATATTTTTGTGACCATTCCACTGCTTTTTTTCTTTTACTGTCAAAAACCGTTTCATTATTTAAAACCGTTTCTATCTGTTGGGTATCCTGTTCCAAATTCATTTGTAACAACAGTCCTCTTTCCCCGTAGTCGAGCATAAAAGGCACGCAGGAAACAGCCGTCGCTACTGGAACACAACCCCAAAACATCCCTTCGGCAATGGCTTTTGGCCAACCCTCGCTTTTGGAAGGCAAAAGTACAAAATGACTGTTTTGATAAGCTTTTTTTACGGTTTCCTTATTTTGATTGCCATGCAATACTATTCTCCCTTCAAGTCCATTGGAAACAACATAATGCTCTAATACCTTACGTTCTAATCCTTCGCCATACAAATCTAAAAAAACATCATATCCTTTTCTGAATAATTCTTCGATTAATTGTATTACGTACAAAGGATTTTTTCCAGATGACAATGCTCCTACAAAAACAAAATTTATTTTCGTCTTTAAATCCAATAATTTCATCGGCATTTTATCCGCCTCGGAATAAGTAGCCGTGAAAAAAGGCCTTATATTCTTTGTACTTCCTTCCCATTGCCCATAAACCAGAACCTGCATGTTTCTGGTTAGAAACGTATTGCTCAAAATCCATTTTTGAAAAAGATAGCTCCAAGGCTGTTTCGCTTTCGGATCCCAATTGCCGGCATACTTGGCCGTTTTGGGTTTGCCGCGAAATAAAATTTGGACCAAACAGCCCAATAAACCAATATTACCGGGGCAACGCAAATGGATATGATCCGCTTGATTCATTGCTTTAAAAATTTGCCAACTAATTTTGGGTGCCTTAATTATTGCATTTAAAACTGCCCGAAATCCCAATAAACTAATTTGGCTAATGGACACAAACTGTCTGTTATTTGAATTGTAAGGACAATCGATCGCTGTTATTTCTGCTTTTTGAATTGGAGCTACAATAATTATTTCATCACAATATTTCACCCAAATATTCATTTCATTAACATAAGGTCCATATGCAAAATACTGATTTTGTGATTGAATGTGAGGAACGTGAGTGATAATAGCGAATTTCATTGATTTGACACTAAATTGCTTTTTTCTATGATAGATAATATTCTTTTAATATAGTTTTTAGGATGTAAATATGTGTTACTCCATATTAAGTTATTTTGTCCCATTTCTAAATATCTTTTATCCTTGAGCAAATATTCAATTTTATCAGGCAACTCTAGATAAGAGGAACGGGTTGATAATTTTTCATAATTGATATGCTCCTCAAAGTTTCCTAGAACAATATTCAATGGTGTTGTTATCACAGCTTTCCCAAACAACAAATACTCTCCTATTTTCCAACCCGGAGTGTCTTTTAAACCATCATCTGCTACACATATATTATAATTATTTAACGTTTTTAAATAATTATTCTTTTTTGAATCTCTTGAATCCAGTAATATATCAGGACCTAACGATTTAGATAAATCATCTGAAAACAAACCTACTGATGCGTTCTTATAGTTTTTTTTTATAATTCTGCATGCCTGAATTCTAAATTCATTTTGCAGCATTCGCCTTTCTTTTTCATCAGCATCAGGATGATTATTTGGATTCCACAATCTGGTATGAAATATTATATTGCCCCCATAATCAAAGACCTTTTGAGGATATCTTCGAATATCCAAAACAGCATGTGAAGAATTAGTAAACAAAGAAAACGAATCAATGGCCCTAATCACTTCAGTTCTATTTGATTTATAAAATAATATATCTGTATTTAATTTTGTTAATAACGAAATAGGCTTATAAGTCAGTGGTACATTAAAGTGCAGTGGGTGGACGTTATTAATTTTATCCTTTACAAGAAGAGATCTCTTAAAATAATAACTGAAATTTTCTGGTAAATCGATAAATTTAGAGTCATCCGAGTAATCAAAAAAAATGTTAATCCCATCAATATACAATACTGCCCCGTTGTGTTTAATATTCTTATTAAACACAATTTTTATATCAAAGTCCTCTTTTTTACAAAAATAAAAATACGAGTAAATAAGTTGATTTAAATGATGAGTCCATGTGGATATTTCTAATCTCATAAAAATATTATTTTTAAATTCATTTTGGTTTATTTATAATCAAACTCCACCATCCTATTGTTCTTCCCAATGCTTCAGTAAAAGCCTCCTTTTTATTTGTTTTTGAAATTACGTTAGAATAACGAATCAATGTTAGAAGCATAGTGATTGCGTGCCATTTAAAGAAATTATTTATGTTTGGTTTCGAATTTTTTATCCGCCAGACATACCAGCCATTTCTTACCACCATTTTACCATATTGATACTGATTTGGGCGTCCCGAAGCTTCGTGATAATGGTTTAATTTTGCTTTAGTATTAAGATACAATTTCCCTGTTTTTGCAACTCGCAAGCAAAAATCTG
>NZ_DASTTN010000102.1:0-3608 GCF_035760125.1 Flavobacterium sp. | reverse complement strand
TGATGCGCTGTAAAGAATCGATAATTTTTCTGTTCAATGATCCTGCAGCTTCCCGATACGGGCTTGATTTCTTTTCCCCTCCAGATCGTGACGGCCAATGATTCACAATAATGTGAATTTCTTCACCATTCAAAAAACCGGTTACAAGCAATTGGTCTCTAGTGTAAACCCGATAGTTTTTGGTATTGACTTGGATTACATCCTCGGTTTCTAAGTACTCGGAAGAATCTGTTTTTAAAGTTTCTTTAACCGGCTGTTCTCCTTTATATACATACAATGGAACATTTATGTAACTCGTTGGCTGGAATTGTTTCTTTTGATACAATAAGGCTACGTCGATTCCTCTTTTGTCGGGTGAATCAAAATGGATAATTCCATAATCCTTGTCAATTAATTTAGGCTGTTTTATTAAATCCTCGAGTACAGAACGATTTTCAATTTCGACTCCGCCTATAAATGTTGGTGAATTAGAGTTTTCAGCAGTCCCGATTTCAGACAAAACACGAGCTAGATTTTCTAATTTGTGCTGATATTTTTTGGTGTTCCAATGCTGATCCCCCGTTGGGGTCCATTCCTCATCATTGGTAATAGGATCATTAATAGTGTCGAAGCAATTTTCAAAATTGTAAAAAGCTACTGTATGTATCGCAAAAGCCTTACTCTGTCCGTTACTTTTTGAAATTAATAGAAATAAACTCAGACAAAAAAAGGTCTTTTTAATTATCATTACACATTCTATAATAGGTTCTAGTTTTGTAAATATAGTAATTTGATTACAATTATTTGTTGTCTTTAAGAAATGTATATCTTTGCTTTAACTCTGAATCCTTATAATAATTCATATCTCAAAAGCTCAGCATGTATAGCAATCCATTTTCTTTTAATCAAAAACAATGTGTTTTGTATCCAATGCTATTGCTTATTTTTGTTTTACAATCTATAAACAGTCAAGCTCAAACTACTATGATCACACCACCTTATTTACAAAAAGGAGATACCATTGCTATTGTTGCAACCGCTAGAAAAAATGTTGATGACAACCTAAAACCCACTATAGACTTATTGCATTCATGGGGTCTGGAAGTTGTTGTTGGGAGCACTATCGGATTAGACCTTAATCAGTTGGCGGGAACTGATGAACAACGCGCCGCCGATTTTCAGCATCAAATGGATAATCCAAATATCAAGGCAATTTGGTGTGCCCGTGGCGGATATGGTACGGTACGAATGATTGATTTGTTGGATTTTACCAAATTTAAACAACACCCAAAATGGATTGTTGGCTTTAGCGACGTTACGGTTTTGCACAATCATCTTAATACGATGGGCTACAAATCGATACATGGCACTATGCCCATTAGTGTTGAAAAAACAGCACCCGAATCTATTTCGACTTTAAGAACAGCTTTGTTTGGCGATCCTTTGGTATATAAAATCGATCCGTTCCCGATGAATCGTTTCGGGAAAGCCACTGGTGAATTGGTGGGTGGCAATTTATCTATTTTATATAGTTTGTTGGGATCTAAATCAGCTATTGATTGTAACGATAAAATTTTGTTCATAGAAGATTTGGACGAATATCTTTATCACATTGACCGAATGATGATGAACCTAAAACGCAATGGTTGTCTTGAAAGCATCAAAGGAATTATTGTGGGAGGAATGACCAAAATGAAAGACAATGATATACCTTGGGGGAAAAACGCCAATGAAATTGTTCAGGATGTAACCAAAAAATATAATATTCCGGTACTCTATAATTTCCCGGCAGGACACGTTCACGACAACAGAGCCTTGATTATGGGTAATATAGTGAGTATGGATGTGAATGAGAATTGCAATACTGTGATTTTTCAAAAGTAAAATGATTGATGATTTTTGATTAACGATTTTTGATTGCAGATTTGTTACAACGGAAATTTGATATTAAATTTTGAATTTTCTGCTTCTTAAATCTAAAATCGTTAATCTAAAATCTAAAATTCCTATGGCTGAACACAATGAACTGGGAAAACTGGGGGAAGATCTTGCGGTAGATTACCTTAAAAAAAATGGGTACACTATTCTTGATACCAACTGGACATTCCAGAAAGCAGAAATTGATATTATTGCCAAGATAGATAACATACTTGCTATTATAGAAGTAAAAACCCGTTCGTCTCTCGAATTTGGTTTGCCACAAGATTTTGTAAAACCAAAAAAAATCCAACTCTTGGTAAAAGCTGTAGATGCTTACGTAATCGAAAAAGATTTGGATTTGAATGTTCGTTTTGACATCATCGCAATCCACAAAAAAGGTAAATCATTTGCAATTGAACACCTTATAGACGCTTTTTTTCATTTTTAAAGAAATTTAACAATGTTATATTTGTAACAAATTGTTTTTTATGTATATTTGTACCGATTTTAAAACCAAAAACTAAGTATTAACTACGTACAAACCACTATACATTATGAAAACAGTTTCCTCAATCGTTGAAAATTACATCAAAACCAAGCCTTTTTTGTTGAATGCATTGTCACTTGGCATTATCAATTTGACTTCTTTGTCAAGAAATATTATGACCGAATTGGAAAGTGAATTTGGAAAAGAAGTAAAACAAGGAGCTGTGGTGATGGCTCTGAAACGATTGACAGAAGAATTAGATTTTAGACTCAATCATAAAATAAATAAAGTAATAAAAAATATAGGCGAAATCACTGTACGTTCCGCATTGACAGATTATACATTTGCAGTTTCAGACACGGTTTTGAACAAACAAGCCGATTTAATTACCGATATCAATTCGTTACCGGATATTTTTTATACCTCATCCAAAGGAGTAAATGAGACTAACATTGTGGTAAGTAATAGTGTCAATCACTTGGTTGAAAAACATTTTGCTTCTGAAAAATTGATTCAGAAATTGGATAATTTAGCTTCAATAACAGTAAAATTACCAAAAGAGAATATTGTTGTACCAGGAATTTATTATTTCATTTTCCAACGTTTGGCTTGGGAAGGAATTATCATCAATGAGGTAATTTCAACTTCAAATGAATTCACGATTATGGTTAGTGAAAATGAGGTTGACGTAGCTTTTAAGGTGATTAAAGATTTGAAGAATTAAAAAATCTATTCTTATTAATAAAAAACGAAGCTATATGCTTCGTTTTTTATTTTGTTCTAATTTAGAAATAACATTTTCTAATACCTAAATTTACATTTTAATCACAAAAGACACTAAATATTTTCTTGTGATTTAAAATCAGTCTATTCATAAACACAAATGCTATGTTAACGCCTTCATATCAAAAGTTAAAAGACATTTTATCAGTATCGATTGATCCCAAACGTATTTTGACCAATCCTTTGCAAACCCTTGCTTATGGAACAGATGCCAGTTTTTATAGACTTATTCCAAAAATAGTAATTCTAGCACACAACGAATCTGAAATTATCGAAATTATAAAACAGGCCAAAATACTTGACATTGCTTTGACTTTTAGGGCTGCAGGAACCAGTTTGTCGGGCCAAGCCATTACGGATTCGGTTTTGGTGGTTGCGACGCACGGCTGGAAAGATTTTGAGCTCTTGGATAACAATCAAAAAGTAAAACTCGAACCTG
>NZ_DASTTN010000101.1:0-3501 GCF_035760125.1 Flavobacterium sp. | reverse complement strand
ACCGCCGACTTAACTGATGCCGAACTGAAATCCTTTTACGGAAGTGACGACAAATTCACTTACACAGAAAAAGTAAAAGACATGCAAACGGGTTCGAATGGTTTTGCAATTGCGCCTTCAAAAACAGCCAATGGAAATGCTATTTTATATATCAATCCACACACCACATTTTACTTTAGACCCGAGATACAGATAAACAGCGAAGAGGGCTTGAATGCTTATGGAGCGGTAACTTGGGGACAATTTTTCATTTATCAGGGATTTAATGAAAACTGCGGCTGGATGCACACTTCTTCCAATGTTGATGTGGCCGACATGTACGCCGAAAAAATAGTTACCAAAAACAAAAAACTATTTTACGAATACGACCATAAATTATTCCCTGTTATCGAAAAAAACATTACAATCAGTTATTTAGAAAACGGCAAATTAATTCCAAAAACATTCAAAACTTATTTTACAAATAACGGCCCTGTTATGGCTAAAAGGGATGGTAAATGGATCAGTCTAAAATCCAATAACCGTTCTATGAAAAGTTTGGAACAAAGTTGGTTGCGAATAAAATCCAAAAACTTTGATGACTATAAAAAAGTAATGGAATTGAAAGCAAATACTTCCAACAACACAGTATATGCTGATAATAAAGGAAATATTGCTTATTGGCACGGTAATTTCATTCCTATACGGGATAAAAATTTAAACTGGGCAAAAGTTGTAGACGGAACTATTTCGGCAACGCAATGGAAAGGCTTACACAATCCCTCCGAAACGGTTCATCTTTTCAATCCACAAAATGGTTGGCTGCAAAACTGCAATTCGACTCCTTATAGTGTTGCTGGCATCAACAGTCCGAAAAAAGAGAATTATTTGCCGTACATGGCTCCCGATGGGGAGAACTTTAGAGCAATAAATGCTGTTCGCCTTTTGAGCAAAGGAGATAATTACACATTAGACAAAGTGATTGCTGAAGGGTATGACACAAAACTTTCCATATTTGAAATATTAATTCCTGCCTTGATTTCTAGTTTTGAAAAAAACATACAACCCGAAAATCCTCTTTATAATGAATTAATAAACCCCATTACGGTATTAAAAAAATGGGATTACTACGCCAATGAAAGTTCTGTAGCCACAACTTTGGCAAATGAATGGGGATATAAATTGGATCCAATTATTCAAAAATCATATATCGATCATGGCGAAATGGATCAAGTTGAAAATACAATTCAATTTGCAAAAACCGCAACTGCAGAGCAGCTTATCCCTCAATTGCAAAGTGTAGTAACCGAGCTAAAAGCAAAATTTGGAACTTGGCAAATCCCATGGGGAGAACTCAACAGGTTTCAACGCTTCTCCGGTGATATCAATCTGACCTATAATGATGCATTCGAAAGTTTACCAATAGGAAATACAACTGCTCTCTGGGGTTGCTTACCTGCTTATAAAAGCAGCTATCAAATTGGAACTAAAAAAAGATATGGCTATAGTGGTAACAGTTTTGTTTGTGCTGTTGAATTTGGACCAAAAATAAAAGCCAAATCACTTTTGGCAGGAGGAAATAGCGGTGATCTAAAATCGAAACACTTTATGGATCAAGCCGTAATGTATCAAAAAGGACAATTCAAAAACGTCTTGTTTTACAAAGAAGACATTGAAAAAAATGCTGAACACACTTACCATCCCGGTGAATAATTCATAAAAAAATACAGTTTTTAAATCAAAGCAAAACCTTGAAAGAAGTAACTTTCAAGGTTTTTTTATAACATTTTTATTCAGATATTTGTAAAAAAAATTAGCCATGAAAAATTTAAACTTTATAATTTTAGGAATGGTGTTATTTGGTGTTCAGGTATTTGCACAATTAAAACCAGTACAATACAAAGATGGTAGCCAAATTCTCAATGGTTTTAAAATTGCACCTATAAAGAGCAGTTCTCAAAAACCGGGTATCTTAATCTTGCCGGCTTGGAAAGGCATTGACAAACTCTCCAAAGACACTGCCGATAAACTTTCGAAAATGGGATATTATGCCTTTATAGCCGATATTTATGGCGAAGGAAATTACCCGAAAGACAATAATGAAGCAGGAAATAAAGCTGGTTTTTACAAAAAAAACTTTGAAGCTTATCAAAAACGAATTTCTTTAGCTTTGCAACAATTAATTGCAGCAGGAGCCAATCCAGAAAACATTGTAGTTATTGGATATTGCTTTGGTGGAACTGGGGCACTTGAAGCAGCTCGCGGTCATCTGAATGTAAAAGGAGTTGTGTCTTTTCATGGAGGCTTAGGTAAAGATGATTTAAGATCCACAGAACCTATTGCTGCAAAAGTTTTAGTATGCCATGGAGCAGATGATCCGTATGTATCTCCTGAAGAAGTTTTAGCTTTTCAAAAAGAAATGAAAGACTCGAAAGCCGATTGGCAAATGATTTATTATGCCAATGCTGTCCACTCCTTTACCAATCCAGAATCTGGAACTGATAATTCAAAAGGTGCCGCCTACAATGAAAAAGCTGCAAAACGATCTTTCGAACATTTCAAATTATTCTTAAACGAAGTATTAAAAAAATAATAACTTAATTATTCCAATCTCTAAATGAAAAAAGCCCTAGCCCTCTTGTTGTTTATCACAACTATTTCAAGTTTTGCTCAAAAAAAAGTGAGCAACAACGATGACCCAACCAAGTTCATGAACACCATAACTGCCGATAAGCTAAAAACCAGACTCTATATCGTCGCTTCTGATGAAATGGAAGGTCGTGACACAGGATCCAAGGGGCAAAAAAAAGCTGGAAACTATCTTATCAGCCAATACAAAAAAAGCAAAATATCCTACCCAAAAGGAGCAACGAGTTATTACCAACAAATACCAGCTGCGTACTTGAATGCCAAACGCAATGAAAACTTGCCAGATTCAGAGAACATCTGGGCATACATTGAAGGTTCTGAAAAACCAGACGAGGTTTTGGTTATTTCTGCGCATTATGACCACGTTGGTGTGAAAAATGGTGAAGTATATAATGGTGCCGATGACGATGGTTCAGGTACTGTTGCCGTACTTCAAATTGCCGAAGCTTTTCAAAAAGCAAAAAAAGAAGGGCACGGGCCAAAACGTTCCATATTGTTTCTTCATGTAACTGGCGAAGAACACGGTTTACACGGATCGCGTTTCTACTCCGAAAATCCATTGTTTCCTATAGCTAATACTGTAGCTGATATCAATATTGACATGATAGGCCGTCGCGATGTAGAACATGCCAATACCAACAATTATGTTTATGTAATTGGTGCCGATAGATTATCAAGCGATTTGCACAATATCACAGTTGCACAAAACGACAAATACACGCATTTAGACTTGGATTTCAAATTCAATGACCCAAAAGACCCTAATCATTTCTACGAGCGTTCTGATCACTATAATTTTGCAAAATTTGGTATTCCAGCAGTATTCCTTTTCAATGGAGTACATGCCGATTACCACGGAAAAGGAGATGAGCC
>NZ_DASTTN010000100.1:0-2982 GCF_035760125.1 Flavobacterium sp. | reverse complement strand
GAAGCCTATAATAGATTTTAATGAAAAACTGTTTTAAAATATAATCCAAAACTTTTCAAATTTGGTTAAAATAGGCTAATCGGAAGTGGTACATTACTTGAAGTTGGTATCAGTTTTTCTTGAATAAAATGATTTTATTTTGATTTTAGAAATAAAAGTTTTAGAGAATTAATTTCTACGTCTAGCAAATCAAGAATTATTAAATTAGCCCTTTGTATAAGCGAGATATGTAAATTTAAAAATTATATACTTTTTTTTTTGTTTTTGTAATAAAGCTTGCTATGGATTAGGACAAAAAAAAATGTTCATGTCAAATTACGTTAAATACGTGCAATTTTATGATTCGTACAATAACAAATATTATATATTTATTGTGAAATTAGTCATATTCATTGTTGTAATCAAATATTTCTTTGTTGTAATCAAAATATGTATAGTTTAATAAACGTACGAGGAAGTTGTGTGGTATCCACATCATCAGATTTTTTGTTTTAATATAAATAAATTAAATAAAATAATTTTATCATCACGGCATATTACGCATTGCTGGGTCTGCCAGTCTGTTTTGTACACAGATGTTTTGGTAAAGATGATGACATATTTGTACCGTGCGGGCGTTTACAAGGTGTCACCTCACGAGCACTTATTGCTGGCGTGGAGAGTGCACCACAGGGGTCATTTTTGTGCCATTTAAAATTTGATATATTTGGCGTTGGTCAGGATCGAACCCCGTATTTAAATTTTAATTATTTACATGAATAAAAATTAAATTAAACGGGAGGTATTGTGTTGGCCAAATCAGATTTTTTATTACATTATTTCTGATTTTTGAGACTATTTGTCTTAAAATTATTGCTATACAACCCTATAAAATATTTATATTGTTGTAATCAGAAAAAAATCTTTGAAAATTGGTGATAACTGAAACATATCCACAAATTATCAAAATTATCTTCATTTTATATCATACAAAAATTTAATTATTTATTTTAATACTTATATACTTAACACAAAAATTGACCCATTGGAGGGTAAAATTTCAGTGGTTATTATATTTAACGTTGATACATTATGTGATTAGTTTTTGTAAGAAATTGTGATCATTGTTTCCTGAACCGATGCAAATAGTTATGCGTTATGCGTATTAAATAGCTATGATTCTGATTGGATCTTACATTCCTCAGTTCGCAACTAGTGATCGGCTACGTGCTAAGTGTAAATAGCTAAAATAATATCAATATACTGGACATTCATTGCACTGAACTGAATAATAATATTCAATAATGAAAACAACAATAATAAAACAATATCAAAACTTTCATTATATAGAAAACCATAGATACGAATTCCCTAAAGGAAAACGTATCATCGTGAATATTTGGCTGCAAATATTTCACTTAATTCTGCAAATAAATACATAGAAATGAGTATTATTTTTGCATTTGTTGCAAGTAGCATTGCATCAATTATAATTGGTGCTTTCATTGCGATTGCTCTGGGTCTTTATTATTTTCGTCCCGACATCAATGATTTCGATGATTTCATTTCATTGAATAGTCGGAATTATTTTGATGTCGACTGGGAAAAGAAAATAGTGCCTGAGCAACCAAGATCGGTTTTACTTCTCCAATATCTTGAAGCAGGTATAGTGCCTAAACCACCTGCACCAAAAGGATATTGGATTGAAGATGAAACATCCAAATCCAAAATTCTTTAATTTTGGTTACTCATTTCTAAATTTTTTTTTGCACATATCTCTAGATCCATTGAATTCACTTAAAGACTAGTAGTAATACAGAATAATGTCCTGGTGTATTAAGTTACATATCATGGACGTGCTTGTGGGCTACACATGACATCAACCTATAAACGGTTGTAAATGTCGTTAGAGTGTAGATGCTACTAATGTGAATTTTAATGGTTCTATGGGATATGCGGGGTGCAAATCTAGCTCGCCTCCTCGTGGTGCACCCTGGGTAACGCTAAAGAGCTAGAACAAAAAGGTGGCCAGACTATGTTGGCCAACAAATATTACCAACACCAATGTGTAACGCAAACCACCCAATGGGCATTTCTCAGTCTTTTTATAAAAATAACAAGACAAACTCCCAAAAGACATATTGTTTACCAAACCTTGATAATAACAGAATGTACAGCATACAGAAGAAAAATACATTTTTAGAGCTTCAGAAGGTGACGTGAGTAACTTTTTGATGGCTACAGACACGGCATTTCAATATTTGTATAAATTAGACGTTTGTTTGTAGTTAAAATTATGTTAATATTATGTTGTTATCTTTGTTGCTTAGATTATTTGTATTAGCAATACGATAAATAAATAAATTGATACTATATTTGGAATTTATTTATAGGTTAGTAAACCTGCCTCTGCAGGAATAAAATTTTAATATATAATAATAAATAAATAAATAAAATAAATATATCATCATGGCATATTACCCATTGCTGGGTGTGCCAATTTGCTTTGTGCACTCTCTACGCCAGCAATAAGTGCCCGTGAGGTGACGCCTGGTAAATGCCCACACAAATGTACGTCCGTACGTACATATTTCGCATAACTCAAAAACGGTAAGCCGCAGAAAGTTGAAATTTTGTATTTAGGACTGCTATGACATCTAGTTGTGCAGCTCCCTTTCTGGTTATTACACAATTTCCAGAAGTGGCACTTTACATGAAGCCTATAATAGATTTTAATGAAAAACTGTTATAAAATATAATCCAAAACTTTTCAAATTTGGTATACAAGACTTTTATGTCAATCGAAATAACATAATAGATTTTGGTTCAAATAGGCTAACCGGAAGAGGTACATTACTTGAAGTTGTTATCAGTTTTTCTTGAATAAAATGATTTTATTTTGATTTTAGAAATAAATGCTTCAAATAAAAGTTTTAGAGAATTAATTTCTACGTCTAGAAAATCAAGAATTATTAAATTATCCCTTTGTATAAGCGAGATATG
>NZ_DASTTN010000099.1:0-7395 GCF_035760125.1 Flavobacterium sp. | reverse complement strand
TTTAGCTTCTGGAATTACAAAGGTTTCCCCCATTTGGAAGTTGAATCTCGAGGCTACATCACGGGTAATTTCCAAATGCTGTAATTGGTCTTTTCCAACGGGAACAAGTTCGGCATCGTATAATAAGATATCGGCAGCCATTAACATTGGATATGAAAACAAACCAGCATTAACGTCTTCCAATCGATCGGCTTTGTCTTTGAAAGAGTGAGCCAATGTTAAACGCTGAAAAGGAAAAAAACAGCTCAAATACCAAGACAATTCTGCAGTCTGTGCCACATCCGACTGACGATAAAAAACCACTTTCTCGATGTCCAAACCACAAGCCAACCAAGCGGCTGCAGTACTATAGGTATTGGCTCTTAGTGTTTCGCCATCTTTTATCTGTGTAATGGAATGCAAATCGGCTATAAAAAGGAAAGATTCATTTTCTGGTTTATTCGACAGTTCGATTGCAGGTATAATTGCGCCCAATAGGTTTCCTAAATGCGGAGTTCCTGTACTTTGAACGCCTGTAAGTATTTTTGCCATTTTTATTTGTTTAAATCTCGTATGATTGTATGGTGATGTAATATTTGACCGCAAAGTTAATTCTTTTGCTAAATTTTCCGCAAGTTTCCTTACTTTTGACTTTATGAAAAGTGTAAAAAAGATATTTTGGGCCGTTTGGCGGGTTTGGTTTTATGTGGTTATGCTCATACCCATCCTGA
The DNA here is from genome assembly GCF_035760125.1 of Flavobacterium sp. Lineage (GTDB taxonomy): Bacteria > Bacteroidota > Bacteroidia > Flavobacteriales > Flavobacteriaceae > Flavobacterium. The sequence continues at coordinate 6,685 of NZ_DASTTN010000099.1, read as the reverse complement.
TTATGCTTCCTTTTTTGGTAGCTTCCATATTGACCGAAAGAGGTTATCCCTATTTTTTTAAAATGTCCCGTATTTGGGCCAAATGTGTGCTTTTTGGAATGGGTTTTTATTATAAAATTGAGAAAGTCCAAAAATTGGATCACAAGAAAAGTTATATGTTTGTGGCCAATCATACTTCCATGTCGGATATTATGCTAATGCTTGCTGCAGTGGACAATCCTTTTGTTTTTGTTGGAAAAATGTCGCTTGCCAAAATTCCATTATTTGGTTTTTTCTATAAAAGAACCAGTATTCTTGTAGACAGAAGTTGTTCTAAAAGCAGAATGGAAGTGTTCAATGAAGCTCAAAAAAGAATTGATAGAGGATTAAGTATCTGTATTTTCCCAGAGGGAGGAGTGCCACATGATGAGACTATCTTTTTGGATCATTTCAAGGATGGAGCTTTCCGTTTGGCGGTAGAACATCATTTACCCATAGTTCCTCTCGTTTTTCCGGATAATAAGAAGAGATTGTCGTACACTTTCTATAGCGGCAGTCCGGGTCTAATGCGTGTTAAGATTTTGCCTTTGGTTGAAACAGTTTCGGATAAAGGAGAACCATTGGATCGAAAAGAAGTAAAGGAGCACGTACGTAACTTAATTTACAATGAATTAATGGCTTTTAAAAAGCTTGATGAATCATCAAATAAGTAAATAAAAAATAAGTAAATAAAAAAGACCGTCTCGTTTTTTGGAACGAGACGGTCTTTTCTGTTTTTATGCTTCGGCTAATTCCTTGATGTGATTTTTGATTTTCGCTTCCAGTTCATCTGCCAATTCCGGATTGTCCTTAATCAATGATTTAACTGCATCACGGCCTTGTCCAAGCTTGGTTTCACCGTAACTGAACCAAGAACCCGCTTTTTTGATAATTTCAAATTCTACCGCAAGGTCAAGTATCTCACCTGTTTTCGAGATTCCCTCACCGTACATGATGTCAAATTCAGCTACTTTAAATGGTGGAGCCACTTTGTTTTTAACGATTTTCACTTTAGTTCGGTTACCCAAAACGTTTTCACCATCTTTAATTTGTGTAGAACGACGAATATCCAAACGTACCGAAGCATAAAACTTCAAGGCGTTACCACCGGTAGTAGTTTCAGGATTTCCAAACATTACACCGATTTTTTCTCTCAATTGGTTGATGAAAAATACAGTACAATTTGTTTTGCTGATCGTTCCCGTCAATTTTCTTAATGCTTGTGACATTAAACGAGCGTGAAGACCCATTTTGGAATCTCCCATTTCACCTTCAATTTCACTCTTAGGCGTCAATGCAGCAACCGAGTCAATAACCACGATGTCAATTGCTCCAGAACGAATCAGGTTTTCGGCAATTTCAAGTGCTTGTTCCCCGTTATCCGGTTGCGAAATGATTAGGTTTTCGATATCAACTCCTAATTTCTCAGCATAATTTCTATCAAAAGCATGCTCCGCATCAATAAAAGCAGCAATTCCTCCTGCTTTTTGAGCTTCTGCAATTGCATGAAGTGTCAAAGTTGTTTTACCAGATGATTCTGGTCCGTAGATTTCTATAATTCTTCCTTTTGGATAACCACCAACTCCCAAAGCCAAATCAACTCCCAAAGACCCAGATGAAATCGTTTCCACTTCCTCTATGGCTTTGTCGCCCATTTTCATTACAGTTCCTTTTCCGTAGGTTTTGTCTAATTTGTCAAGTGTAAGCTGTAACGCTTTCAACTTAGCTTCTTTGTCTGAACTGCTTTTTTCTTTCATCTCTATTTCTTTTGTTTATTCGGTTTTCCTTTATTTTCTTCAAAATAAGGGATCATTTTTATATAATTTTCGTAAAAATACTCCTTTTTTTCGAAGTAGCAAAAGTTGTTTTTTTTATCATTTGGGCGTGACCCCGTTGCGTAAAGGAGGCTACTTATCTGAGCGGTTATTCGCTTCCTTTACGCAACAGGGTCGGGCTATCCGCGCTACTTCGGTAGCTAGCTTCAAACGAAGTTCACTGAACACCTATGAAAATAAATGTATAGTGAAGTAATCCCTCACGCGGTCGTATTAAAACAAATAATCTGTTGATTTATAATTACTTCCCTGTAAAAACAGCTTTTCTTTTCTCCAAAAATGCTTTCGTTCCTTCGTTGAAATCTTCAGTTCCAAAACATTTTCCAAAGTTTTTGATTTCGGTCTCATAACCGTTTTTTCCTTCTGTATAATTAGCGTTGATGGCTTTTATGGCTCTACCAATCGCAAAAGGTGAATTTTTTATTATTTTTTGGGCAATTCCAGTGCAAAATTCAATTAATTCGGCTTGAGGAACTACGTGATTCACCAATCCGTATTGTTTGGCTTCATCGGCAGTTATCATTCCGGCGGTCATAATCATTTCCATTGCACGGCCTTTACCAATCAATTGTGGTAAACGTTGCGTTCCACCATATCCTGGAATTACTCCAAGCGAAACTTCCGGAAGTCCCATTTTGGCATTGTCTGAGGCTACTCTAAAATGACAGGCCATGGCCAATTCCAGTCCGCCTCCCAATGCAAATCCATTAACGGCTGCTATAACTGGGGTTTTTAGGTTTTCGATAAAATTAAAAAGCAGTTCTTGCCCCTGAAAAGCCAATTGTGTTCCTTCTTCGATGGTGAAATGGGCAAATTCTGAAATATCTGCACCTGCAACGAAGGCTTTTTCTCCGCTACCCGTAAGTATAATAACTTGAATTTCTTTGTTTTTACCCAATACTTTTATGGCTTTGTGCAAGTCATTGATTGTTGCAATATTCAAAGCATTTAGTTTGGTTGGTCTGTTGATAACAACTGTTGCAATGTTGTTTTCCACTGTAATTAAAAGATTGTCGTAGTTCATTGTGTTTTGGTTATGAGTTAATGATGGGTAGGGTAACCGTAAAAATAGTACCTCTTCCAAATTTAGATTCAAAGGTAATTGTTCCGTTGTAGTTTTCGATGATGTTTTTTATAATTCCAAGGCCTAAACCCATTCCGCTGTTTTTGGTAGTGAATTTGGGTTCAAAGATGTTGTCGATATGTTCAGGACTTATTCCAGTTCCATTGTCTTTTATCGTAATAATGACTTCTTTTTTTATTCGTTCTATGGTAACCAATATCATTTTGGTTTCTTGGTCTTCAGGAATGGCCTGCATGGCATTTTTTACCAAATTGGTAATTACGCGAATGAGCTGCGTACGGTCAATTTTGGAAATAATATCTTTTTCGGAGCATTCAAAAACAATATAATCTTCATGAAAAATATCCAAGGTCAGTTCTACCACTTCAACTACATTCAGCAGTTCGTTTTGTTGGGCAGGCATGGAAGCAAAATCAGAAAAGGCAGATGCAACGGCACTCATCGTGTCTATTTGCTGAATTAAGGATTCCGAGAAATCGTTTAATTTCTGTTTAATATTCGGATCTTCTGGGTGAAACTTTCGCTGAAAACTCTGAATAGTAAGTCGCATCGGCGTTAGCGGATTTTTGATTTCGTGTGCCACCTGCTTGGCCATTTCCCTCCACGCGAGATCCCGTTCGTTTTGTGCTAGTTTTATGGCGTTTCTTTCGAGTTCTTCAATCATCCTGTTGTAAGCATGCAACAGCATATTAATCTCTTTAATTTTGGCCGAAAAAGGTATTTTTTCATTCTTTTGGTTCAAACTGGTTTCTCTTAATTTTTCAGCAAAATCATAGATGGGTTTGGTGATAAAGGAAGAAAGCAAATAAGCCAATCCAAAAGCTAAAGCAATCATAAGAGCATATACCTGTGTCAAGCTAACCAAGAAATTGTTTAATTTTTTTTCATAATAGCCATCATCGGGAACGTTGGGTAATTTTAGAATTCCAATAGGTTTGAATTTTTTATTTTTTATGAGACTGTACGAAGAGCGATATTTTATGCCATTGATGGTTTTGACTTCGACAAATCTTTTGTCAATAGAGGCATTGACCAAGCGCACGATGAATTTTGATATTATTGGAGATTGTGTCGCTACCGAAAAGGATTCTTTGGAGGATTTTAGTAATTTTCCATCCAAAGAATATATTTGTATTTCAGCATTTTGAATATCGGATATTTCGTGAATTTTATCTTTGAAGATTAATTTAATATTGTCATCTGTCAAAGGATATGTAGTATTGGAAAGCATATAATTGATATGCTTTTTTACATAAAACTCCATGTTTTCAATTCGCTTTTGATTGTATTCTTTGGCGACAGTTTTGTATTGAAAGATGGAAATGGTTATAAGCAAAAGGGAAGTTGCAATGATTAATACAACCATTGAAAGAAAGATTCTAACACGTAATGAAATTATAGGAATCTTAAAATATCTAAGCATAATTACGATTTATTTCGCTCCCTAATCCTTTTGTAAAATTTAAAACCTAGCATAATAGTAATCGAAAACAAGAAAATACCGATTACTCCATAAATCCAATTCACTGCATTTTTTAATACAACCAAAAACACAACTGCGAATAAAATTATGGTGGCAATCTCATTCCACAAGCGCATGAAATTGGTGGTATATTTTACTTCATCCCTTTGCAATTGACTAAAAATTTGTTGACATTTTAAATGATATAAATACAGCACAAAAACGAAGCCAAGTTTTACATGCATCCAAGGCATTTTTAACCAAGCAGTTCCCAAGTCGGTAAAAAACAGCATCCAAAATGCAAAAATACTAGCCAATACGGCCGATGGCCAAGTGATGATATACCACAATCGGTATGCCATAATTTTATATTGTTTTTGAAGAATTTCTTTTTCGGGTGAGGTTTTATCAGCGGCTTCTATTTGATACACAAACAACCTTACGATATAAAACAAACCAGCAAACCAAGTGATTACAAAGATGAGATGTAGGGATTTGAGGTAATTATAGATTTCCATAAAATATTATTTTGCCCAGTCATTAATCCATTTACTTACCGTGGCACACCATTCGTCATCATCGTTCAAGCAAGGAACTGCTAAGAAATTTTCGCCTCCGTGCTCTTTAAATTGATGATTGGCTTCCATTGCGATTTCTTCCAGGGTTTCCAAACAATCAGCAACAAAAGCAGGAGTTACAATGGCTAAATTCTTAATTCCTTTCTCGGGAAGTTTGTTCACTTCTACATCAGTGTAGGGTTCCAACCATTTATCTCCCGCCAAACGCGATTGAAAGGTTTGGCTGTATTTGCCTTCAGGAATTCCAAGCGCTTTTACGACCAATTTTGTAGTTTCATAACATTGGTGACGGTAACAAAACTCATGTGCAGGTGATGGTGTATTACAACAAGAACCGTCAATTTTGCAATGTGATTTGGTTACATCGGTTTTGCGAATATGACGCTCCGGAAGTCCGTGATAAGAGAATAAAAGATGGTCGTAATCAAATCCGTTCAAGTATTTTTGGATAGAATCTGAAAGGTTTTTGATGTAATCCGGTTTGTTGTAAAATGCGGGAACAGAAGAGAATTTCATATTAGGGAAATGCTTTTTTCTGATTTCTTCTGCCTTGTCAAGAACGGTAACCGTGGAAGACATCGCGTGGTGCGGATACAAAGGAAAAAGCAATACTTCGGTAACGCCTTTGTCCTGCAATTCCTGAAGGCCTGCCATCAAGGAAGGATTTCCGTAACGCATTGCCAAAGCTACCGGAACATTGGCCAGCGGTTTCACTTTTTTGTGCATTCTTTTGGAAATTACCACAAGAGGCGAACCTTCGTCCGTCCATACTTTTGCGTAAGCGGCAGAAGCTTTTTCAGGTCTGTTTCTTAAGATTATGCCACGAACTAGTAATGCTCTCAACAAATATGGAACATCAATCACGTATTTGTCCATTAGAAATTCATCTAAATAGGGTTTTACATCTTTTGGGGTTGGACTTTCTGGAGAACCTAAATTGATTAATAATACGCCTTTCATTTCTTGTTTTTTTGAAGTTTCAAAAGTAGCTAAACCTACTTTTGGATAAATTGGAGTTAACTATTTTTTAATTATTGTTTAATATAGAAATCTGATTTTAGCTAAAGATTCGAATTAATTGACATCAGATATTTCTTTGGGGTAGTGGCAAATTTCTTTTTGAAGGCCGCTATAAAATGACTTCCGGTGCTGTACCCAATCTTCAATCCCACTTCATTAACATTATAAGAACCGCTATCAAGCAATTGGCGCGCATAATCCATTTTGTAATCAAAAAGATAGCCATAAACAGTGTCGCCATAAATTTGCTTGAAACCCATTTTGAGTTTCTTCAAGGTTAAACCAATTTCGTCTGCCAGTTCCTGTAAACCTGGTGGTTCAGCCATATTGGCAATGATGATTTCTTTGGCTTTTTTGATTTTGTACACGTTTTCTTCATCAATCAAAAACGGACATTGTTCTGCGTTTGGATCTTCGGTGCGATTAAAATACAAACTCAACAATTCGTATCCTTTTCCTTTATAATAAAGGTTTTTTATGGATGGATGAAGGTTGTAATGAAACAACTGACTTAGCACAATAGCCATTGAAGGACTAATATTTCCTTCGTTATAATATTTTTTGTCCTTATTATCAGGACTTAAAAAAGTAATATAATCTGCTTCTGCGGAAAACAACGCGTGAAATTTCTTGATCGATACAATAACGGAAATAACCCATGAATTTGGAGCGAGTTCTAAATTCAGTG
>NZ_DASTTN010000098.1:0-6195 GCF_035760125.1 Flavobacterium sp. | reverse complement strand
TAATCCAGCAAACATAATAGATATCGCTTGAGCTTCTTTTCCCTTATCGGCAAGACGACTAGCTACTACAGCTCCTACGCCAAAAAAAGCACCATGAGGCAATCCAGATAACAATCGAGTTAAAAAAAAGAATTCGTAATTTGGTACAATTATAGATAAAGAATTAAAGAAAGCGAGCATAGCAGCCAAAATTAAAAGAGTTTTCTTCGGTGGGTAATTTCGAGCCATGATAACCAACAAAGGTGCACCAATGACTACGCCTAGCGCATAAGCCGAAATTAAGTATCCTGCAATTGGAATACTAACTTTTAAATCTGAAGCAACATCAGGTAAAATCCCCATCATCACAAACTCCGTAATTCCTATCGTTAAACCTCCCAAAGAGAGTGAAATCAAGCTTTTTCTCATATCTTTTTATAGTAATTTTGTCTTTTGCAAATTTAGATACAAAAACCTCAAATAAATTGTAATTTTACGACATAAACTTGCAACTATAGGCTATGAAAAAATTAAATCAATTTGACACTTTAGTGATTGATGAATTTGAGGAAGACAAATATCATCTTCCTACGCATAGTCACACCTATTACGAGATCATTTACATCATTAAAGGAAATGGAATCCATCAGTTAAATAACAACTTGCTTCCGTATCAATCTGGAGATTTGTTTGTAATCTCAACCGACGATGAGCACTATTTTGACATAAAAAAAAGAACCCGCTTTTTCTTTATAAAATTCACAGATACCTATTTTAATTCGAATAAAAAATTGTCCTGCGATGAATTTCTACTCAATACTCCCGAGAATATCATGCGTGATAAATCACTCAAAGAAAATGTATTAAAACTTGATAAAACTTGCGCAAGCATATTAAAAAACACCATTGATAACATAAGAAGTTACAATTGCAAAGCCAATATTTCTACTTCACCAATAGCATTCTATCAAATCTTATCCATTTTTGGATTGATAAAAGAAAGCCTGCAACAGCAAAATATAAAAATCACAGGCTCTGGAATAGACAACGACCAAATAATCTCTTATATTCATCAGAATATTTACAGACCAAAACTGGTTCAAATTAAAACTATTGCAGATCATTTTAATATTTCGCAAAGTTATTTTGGAACTTATTTCAAGCGAAATTTTTCAATAAGCTACAGAGACTACAGCAACAAACTGAGAGTTCAATTAATCGAGAAAAGAATTCTGAACAAGCAATTATCAATGAAGCAAATTGCCTATGAATTTGGTTTCACCGATGAAAGTCATCTTTCCAATTACTTCAAAAAACAAAGAAACATGAAACCTAGTGCTGTAAAGAAATTATAACATAGTTACTCCTTCACAATCTCAATTTTTCTTCGAATTTCGTTTCCGAATTCATCAACAACCGTGATGTAATGAAATCCCGTCGTGGCCGAAATAGGCATTTCATGAAAGGTTTTGGTTGTCCCTTTGTACACATTGTCCACGTACCAAAACAGCTTGCTTTCTCTTTGGGAATGGGCCACTTTTAGAATAACAGGCTGCACTTCACTGTTGAAATTTTTGGTGAGATAGATTTTGCTATTGGTTTTTGGATAAATAAAATCCATCGTTGCCGTTTGTGTCCCCATACAATCATTCCGGAACGGTGGTAATGGCAAATACTCTATATGCTGGCTTTTGTAATACCAAGCCATTACTGGAGGCAACACAAACCAATTTTTAGTCACTATATTACCTATGCTCTCGCAACTGCTGTTGACTTGAAATTGCTGTGCTTTATCCAAATGCACCGTTTTGTGATAGGGGCAAACAGAAGTGTTTTTCCCTTTTTTGGGAACGAGTTGCTTTATTACAGGGCATCCTTCTTTGGCTAAATACCCGCTCAAACTGCAGACCTCAACTTCCTCTAAATCTTTATACGGCGTATCGAACCACCTCTGTCTTGGCAACAAATTAAAAACATCGAATAAAATAGGTGCCGCGCTGGTAACTCCTGTCAATGTAGGTCTACCCTCGCCTGTTGCATTGCCAACCCATATGCCTACAACATATCTGGCATTGGTTCCTATCGCCCAAGCATCACGGTTTCCAAAACTTGTTCCGGTTTTCCAAGCAATTTTCAGCGAACTGTCATAAAACTTCCAGGCTTCATCTCCTTCTGGACGATTTACTTGTTCCATTGCATTATAAGTCTGCCATATTGAACCTGCTCCCAAAATGTTCTTTTGCTTGGTTTCATCGCCAAAATCAACTTGAAAATTATCATCATAATTTAATTCGGCAAATTCATTGGTTCTGTATTTTCCTTGATTTTTATTAAAATAATTCAAAGTTGAGGACAAACCTGCATAGGTTCGGCACAAATCCCATAAATTGCTTTCGGCTCCACCCAAAATAAGCGATAAACCGTAATGGTCTGGAGGCTTTGAAATATCCCGCAATTTGAATCGTTGTAATTCTTCGTAAAATTTATTCACTCCAAAATCCTGCAGCATCAATACAGCCGGAATATTCAAGGAACGTGACAACGCCCTATGCGCAGGAACTGCTCCGTCAAATGTCAAGTTGAAATTTTGAGGCGTGTAGCCTGAAATCTGCGTTGGAATATCCGCCACTAGTGTATTCGGCAATAACTCGCCATCGTCGAGCATAGCGGCATACAAAAGCGGTTTCAGAATACTTCCCGTGCTCCTTGGTGCATCAATAATATCTACATCTTTTTGATGATTAATATCCGTAGGCGAATTGCCTACATAACTCAACACTTTTCTGTTAGACACATCTATGACCAAAATAGCTAAATTATGAACTTCATTTTGCTTGTATTGGTTGTAATAATATTTGGCAATTTGATTGACTCTGTTTTGTAAACCAATTTCTATTGTCGTTTTCACCCGAGTTCCTTCTTGGTTCTTTGCTACACGCTGCAATAAATGAGGTGCTATTTGAGGCAACTCATACGGTTTTTGAGGCAATGGTTCGTCTATCGAAAGTTCATAGGTCTGTTTATCAATTACACCCTCTTGATTGAGTTTCAATAAAAGTCGATTGCGTTTATTCAATAGTTTAATTTGGTTTTTTCCCGGATAAATCAGACTTGGCGCATTCGGCAAAACGGCCAAAGTAGCACTTTCTGCCCAAGACAATTGATGGGATTGCACGCCAAAATACCGCCAAGAAGCCATCTCCAATCCCACTACATTCCCTCCAAAAGGTGCGTGAGCGGCATATAATTCTAAAATTTCGTTTTTAGAATACCCCAACTCTAATCTCGTGGCAAGAATGAGTTCGATTATTTTTTCAAAATAAGTTCTTCCTTTCCCATTTCTGGATAACCGAATAACTTGTTGGGTCAAGGTGCTTCCCCCACGAACAACTTTTCCCGCTTTCCTGTTTTGTTGAAAAGCATTGAACATTGCCGCTGGATTGAATCCGGGATGTTTATAGAAATATTCATCTTCAAAATAGACGATACATTTCTTGAATTTGTCAGGAACGCTGTCTTGTGCTGGAAATCGCCATTGTCCGTCAAGAGCAATTTTGGCGCCAAGCAATTCTCCTTCTTTACTTTCAATCACAGTAGAATAGGGTTCATGAAATAAAGTTCTTGGTAACGAAAAACAATAAACCACCAACAGCAAAAATGCTATTGATGATTTTATTTTATGCTGCTTTATCCAATTGATCATGCGTTGTAGGAACGCAATTAGTTTATTTTTCAAAGTGAATTTTGTTTGTATTCTTTCCTTATTTCACCACTTGAACCCAAAACCCTTTGGTTCTTGCCAAAAACGTATTGTCATACATTGCTTCGCATTGTAGTCCCGGAAAATAATACGTTCCTAAATAAGAAGCATTCAGTAATATTCTAAAAGTTTTTATTTCTCCGGCTTTCAATCCAAAATAAAAATTGGTTCGGTCATCGCGGATGTCAATATAATCGGCAATATTATTGGTCGCATCGCCATAATCCGTGAAACGGGTATTAACGATTTCGAAACCGGAAGGTAAAATCTGTGATAACGCCACATTTTCTACATGTTCATTTTTTTGGTTTCTAACGGTTACTTCAGCAACAAACTCAGTCCCTTGATTGATTTTAGAAACATTAATAACTTCACCTTTTCTGTTTTTGAAAACAATGGAAGCCGAAACATTACTTTGGACAGCATTTTCTTGTCCAATAGGAAGAATCCCCGTATTCAAAACTCGAATAAATAATCTGTTCTTTCTATTGTTTTTTAAAGTCACGCTATTCGAACCCATTTTGACAACCAAACTTCTGTCGGCGATTGTTTTCATAGTTTTAATTGCCTGCGTTTTTCCGTCTTTACTAAACTGAACATCGATTCCTTTGGCACCGTTACTTACCGAAAACTTAGTCATTGCATACAAACAATAGGCTGTAGTTTGCGTGCTCATCCATTGGTCGCTTGACATTTGTTTTGCCAGTTTTATTGCCATTGCAAATGCCTTTTGCTTTTGCCCAAGTAACAACATCGTTTCCAAAGCCATTGCACGATTTCTGTCGCTGGATCCATAATAGTAATAATTGTAATTCGAATCTTCATCAACTTTACTGTCCAGAAACAAAGCCAAACCAGCTGATTTTTGCCCAGCCAATACATAAGCAGTAGCCAAACGCAATTTACTTTCGTTTGAAATTCCTTTCGTCTCACGCAATCTGTTCATTGAAGACAAATCGGGAACTCCTGCCAAGGCCAAAGTGTATAAGCGATAGGATTGCGCAAAATCATTTCCGTAACTCGGCATAAATCGCCACTGTTTGGCTTCTTTTTGTTGGTACGAAATCCATTTTGACTTAAAGTTGATAGGCAAAAAGTATCCTTTTTTCTCTGCTTCAATCATAAAATGCCCGGCATACGAAGTACCCCAATCGTCAGCAATGGTTCCACCTTGCCAATACGTTATTCCTCCGTTCGACAATTGAAAACCTCCGAGTCGGGTAATTCCTGCGGTAACATTTTTCTGAATCAAATCTTTAAGATTGGCATCCAAATCGGCAATATCATTCAGATACAATTGAGGAAAAACAGACGAAGTCGTTTGCTCAACACAACCGTGCGGATATTGAATCAAATACTGTAATCGCCCATTTAAATTAATGGTTGGCATTGATGAAATTTCCAATTTTGCCTTATTGCTTCCCGAAACACCAAATGTTTTCCACGAAATAGTTTTAGAACTGTTGGGTTCCAAAACCACGTCGGTAAACGTATTGGTAACCGGATTCGGATTGGTCATATCGATTTCCACATCATACACTGATTTTTCCTTACCCGAAGTTGCCACAATCTGCACTTTTCCAATTCCGGTTACAGAACCAACGGCCAAATTGAAATAAGCCATTTTTTCATCAGGCTGCGCGAACGATAATTTTTGAGTAGCACCGCCAAGAACCTTTAATCCGTTATTAGTTTTAATTTGAACCGTAACATTTTTGATGTTTTTTTCCATTGCAAAAACAGTAACCGGAATAGTTACTTTCTCAGATGGAGAAATTTTTCTAGGCAACGAAGCCAAGACCATCAGAGGACTACGGACAGGAGTTGCTTTTTCTACACTTCCATAAGCACTCGTTGTCGCATCGCCAGCCACAATCATAGTTTTTACAGAACCAATATATTTCGGTAATTTTACCTGATGCGTTTTAGTTTGTCCTTTCTCCAATTTAAAAGGTCCCATATAAATCACAACAGGTTTGAATCGGTTGGCTTTTTTGGCTTTACCTCCACCTAAATCCTGGTCACCTCCAATACTAAAAATCTGATTCACTTTTCCACCATACGCCCCAATCACATCATCATAAATATCCCAAGTTTTCACGCCCAAAGCTTCGCGAACATAAAAACTGTCCCACGCATTTGGCGCTTTAAAACGTGTTAAATCCAACAATCCTTCATCAACAATAGCTATCGTATAAGTCATTTCCTTTCCAGATTGCTCACTCACTTTTATCGCAAATGACTGTTCCGGTCGCAACACGTCTGGCATCACCAATTTGGGAGCTAGAATCGTATTTTTGTCAACCACTTCAATTGGCACAATTCCGTACATTCGGATTGGCAAATCGTTCTTAGTTGATGCGTGCGGTTGCAACAATGTAATATTAAAATACACGTTTGGTGCCATAGAAGCTGTAATCGGAATAGTCACTTTGGTTTCTCCCTTTTGGGTCTTC
>NZ_DASTTN010000097.1:0-2629 GCF_035760125.1 Flavobacterium sp. | reverse complement strand
AGAATTCTACGTTCATGATCAGAATTAACCTGAATTCCAAAATAGCCTTCGCCAAAACCGTTTGCCATATAATAAGAGCCTATAATATCCTGACCTACTGGCACAGTAATTTCGTTATAATACCATTCGGCATTTACATTTTCAGGCACTTGGTAATTTAAATGAACCGAAGGTCCGCGCCTGCCCCAATGATAAAAATTGCCTTCATTATTAGGAACTAGTGCAATTTTTCCATTGAAATCAGTACTCCTAATTGTTAATATCGGAATAGAAGGAAAAGCATTTGCCGTCTTGCTTATTCCTTTTATTTTTATGGCAACATAACCTGTATCCGAGATTTTCCAATTTCCAACAATTAGAGACTGTTTTTTTGTTTCGTCGTATGTAACTCTTTTGGATGTATTATTGATAATAAATTCTAAAACTGATTTTCCAGAAACAGCAACCAATTCATCTGTAGCAATTGTAAATGTTCCAGGTTTTGAAATTCGGAAATATGCTGTAAAATACTCTTTGGGATTAGTCCAGTTTTCTATTCCGTTATTAGTAATTGTCGGATTTTCTTCAAGATGTAAAGAACTGAATGCATTTCCTCCAAGGGGTAATGATAATTCAATTTTTGAATTTTGAGCCGTCGATACAAGGCTAACAAGCATCACAGAAAAGAAAGAAAAAACAACTTTTGAATATTTCATTTTGATTAGGTTTTTGCGAACTATTTTTGATTCTCAAATTTTTTCATCAATGGAGAAATGTGTTTTTTGGTGTCATCGTCCAATGATGATAAAACTTTATTTCCTTCTTCGGGTGAAAATTTATTAAGTCCTATTACGCCTGCAGCAATCACTTTATAAGATTGTTCTTTGACACTTTCACTCATTAAACCTTTATAAGCAATATCACCTGTAGATGCCAATTTCAAAATTGCTGCAGCTCTAACTCCTGTATTCTTATCATTTTTGGCTATTTCCAGTAAGCTTTTCAATGCAGCATCTTTAGTTTGACTATCGTTTAAATCCAATCCTTTAATACTAAGTGTTCTTAAATCATCTTGTTTATCACCTAAACCTGCCAATACTATAAGTTGAGCAGTATGACTTTTATCTTTTACAGCAAATTTTATTGCTTCAATTCTGTTGAAATACGATGGAACATTTTTATATTGGTATAAATAATCTTCTGCTTTCTTGTTTTCTATAATTTGGCCAACCAAAATTTTATCAGCATCCATATCTACAAAATCAGGTTTAGCTGATACATCAAAACTGAAAATTTGCTCTCTATTTTCAATTAAAATATTCTTTCTTATTTTATTTCCATTTACATAAAAATCAACTTTTAGTGGCAGGCTAAACAATTGTACCGAACTATCCTGTGTTTGTTTTACAGAAATAGTAGCTTTTCCATTAGCATAACCATATTTAATTTCTAAAATCGGATTACCTCCCTGATAGTACCATTGGTTAAAATAAGGACTCCAATCTTTTCCGGTCACATCCTCCATTGCCAAGCGCAACTGATGTGTTTCTCCGCTCTTAAAAGCATTAGTTGTCAAATAACGATTTAATGACTTGAAGAAAGCTTCATCACCCATTTGATTTTTTGCAGCATACAAGATTATAGATCCTTTTGAATAGCTAATATTGTCAAACATATCTTCTTTATCGTTGTAATGAAAACGGGCCAAAACTGGGCTCATTCCATTTTTGCTGGAGCCCAAATAATTTTGCAGTTTTTCATAACGTGATCTGTCTTCTGCATCTTGTCCAGCGTCATGTCCATGCCAAAGCACTTCTCCAAAAGTTGCAAAAGATTCGTTCATCGTTAAATTAGACCAAGATTCAGCAGTTACGTAGTCTCCAAACCATTGATGAAAAAGTTCATGTGCAATAGTACTTTCTTCATTTTCATCCAGCAATTCTCTTTCTGTTTTTTGAACATATGCACCATGCAAAGTCGCCGATGTATTTTCCATTGCGCCAGAAACGTAATCCCTGGCTACAACCTGAGCGTATTTGACCCATGGATATTCAACTCCCAACATTTTACTATAAAAATTCATCATATCCGGTGTCTTCCCAAAAATCTGTTTGGCATAAGGCGCATACTTTGGCTCTAAATAATAACTAACTTCTTTCCCATTATATGAATCTTTAAATATTTTAAAATCTCCAACAGCCATCATAAATAAGTAAGGAGCATTAGGCACATCCATCTTCCAAGTATCCGTACGAGTACCATTTTTGTTGGCTTTTTGGGCAACTAATTTTCCATTTGATAAGGTTGTGTATTTAGCATCCACTGTCATCGAAATCTCCGATGTTGTTTTTTGATTTGGCTTATCAATAGTAGGAAACCAAGCAGATGATGCCTCTGTTTCACCTTGTGTCCATATTTCAATTGGTTTATCTTCTTTTCCGTCTGGGTTTATAAAATACAATCCTTTTGCATTAGTAATTGCCGCACTCCCTTTTGCTTTTAACTCATCTGGTTTTGAAGTATAATCAATGTAAATAGTGTATTTCTCCGTGTTTTTATATTTCCTGTTTAGGGTAATAAAAAGCTGCTCTGTGTCGTAAGTATATTTTAAAGGAACTTTTTTTGTTCCTTCCATTATTGCAATTTCTTT
>NZ_DASTTN010000096.1:0-10427 GCF_035760125.1 Flavobacterium sp. | reverse complement strand
AACTGATGACACAGCTTCTGCGAAGGTATCTACTTCAGAATTGAATTCAAATATGAATTTTATTTTGTGGTTTATGGGGACGAAAGAAGATGTTAATAGCACTATGTCTAGTGATTCATTTTATTCTAAAAAAAGTATTTTAACTTCCGGTAGAGAGCCAAATCACTTATTAGTGAAGACACTTTTGAAAAAAGCGATAAATATCAAATCTTGTTAGTATTTATTTAAGGTTAAATTTAATTTGTATATAAAAAACGCCAACTTAATGTTGGCGTTTTTTTGTATTTCTAATTGAAAATTTAATCAAATTCAGAAGTGAAAAATAATTTAACACTTGGGTACTTGCTCTGTGTCATTTGAATCGTAAAGTCAGAATCCGCAAGAAATACTAACTGATTGTATTTGTCTTTTGCGAGGAACTTTTGCTTTATGCGTTTAAATTCCTTAAACTCTTCATTCTTGGCGTCGTCTGGTTTTACCCAGCAAGCTTTGTGAACAGGAAAGTTTTCATAAGTACATTTTGCACCATACTCGTGCTCCAATCGGTATTGAATAACTTCATATTGTAATGCTCCTACAGTACCAATTACTTTTCGATTATTCATCTCCAATGTGAATAGTTGAGCCACACCTTCATCCATCAATTGATCGACTCCTTTGTCAAGCTGTTTGGCTTTCATTGGATCAGCATTATTGATGTATCTAAAGTGTTCTGGAGAGAAACTTGGGATTCCTTTGAAACTCATGATTTCTCCTTCGGTCAAAGTATCACCAATTTTGAAATTTCCAGTATCATGAAGCCCAACGATATCTCCAGGATATGAAATGTCAACTATTTCTTTTTTCTCAGCAAAGAATGCATTTGGACTTGAGAATTTTAAGTTTTTTTTCTGGCGAACATGGAAATAAGGCTTGTTTCTTTCAAAAGTTCCAGAAACAATCTTTATAAATGCTAATCGGTCTCTGTGTTTAGGATCCATATTGGCATGGATTTTAAATACAAATCCAGACATTTTTTCTTCTTTTGGGTCTACTAGTCTGGTTTCAGAATCTTTAGGTCTAGGTGATGGTGCAATGGCAACAAAACAATCTAATAATTCACGAACTCCAAAATTGTTTAATGCGGATCCAAAAAAGACAGGTTGTAATTTTCCATCCAAATAATCTTGACGATCAAATTTAGGATATACTTCATCTATTAATTCCAGTTCCTCACGCAAACGATCGGCAGGTTTCTGACCGATTATTTTTTCTAATTCTGGACTTTGTACATCTGAAAAAGCGATTGTTTCTTCGATGTTTTTACGACTATCACCGCTAAATAAATTGATGTTTTGTTCCCAAAGGTTGTAAATGCCTTGAAAATCATATCCCATTCCTATAGGGAAACTTAGTGGAGTAACTGTTAATCCAAGTTTTTGTTCCACCTCGTCCATTAAGTCAAAAGCATCTTTTCCTTCACGGTCCAATTTGTTGATGAAGACAATGATCGGAATTTTACGCATTCTACATACAGAAACCAATTTTTCGGTTTGCTCTTCGACTCCTTTTGCAACGTCTATTACAACAATTACACTGTCTACAGCTGTTAAGGTTCTAAAAGTATCTTCGGCAAAATCCTTGTGACCTGGTGTATCAAGAATGTTTATCTTTTTTTCTTTGTAATTAAAGGCTAAAACAGAAGTGGAAACCGAGATTCCTCTTTGACGTTCAATTTCCATGAAATCGCTCGTTGCTCCTTTTTTAATTTTATTATTTTTAACAGCACCGGCTTCTTGAATAGCTCCTCCAAAAAGAAGTAATTTTTCAGTTAGTGTTGTTTTTCCGGCATCGGGGTGTGAAATAATCCCAAAAGTTCGTCTTCGTTGTATTTCTTTTAAAAAACTCATATTTTTATATAAATAGTCTGCAAAAGTACTATTTATAAATTCTATATGAAAAAATATAGTTATAATAAAAAGGTTGTTATTTGTTCATTATTATAATTGTTCTAAAAAATAAAAAAGCTATCCGTACTGGATAGCTTTTATTTTGCAAATAATAATGATTATATATTCAGCGACCAAACAGTATAGCTCTTTGGAGGGCATTGTATTTTTACCCATTGATCTGCTTGTGTTGTAGGATACCAAGTAGAATTTCCTGTAAAGTCTTTGATTTGTCTAGACGCCCAATTGGTTTGGATCCATCTTTCTAATGTAGCAGTGGAATTATTAATGTAAACCACTAATCCTGGATTTCCATTATAGCCATTTCTTCTGGCGATATATTCATCGTTGTCAGCATATAATATGGAGGTATTCCCTGTTGCTTTGTTGTTGTGAATCCAAATAAGGTTATTCAATTTTGCTTTGTTAAGCCATTCTTCATAATCTCTATAAAAAATGGTTGGATAACCTTCATGGGTAAGAATGTATGCGTATGCTAATTCTTTGGCCCAAATTTCATCAGTATCGTGATTGGTTACAAAAGTTACTGCTTTGTATGGATTTCTTTTCCACATCATGTCGTCATTTAATAGGGCAAGATTATTACCATCAAAAGCATCATTCATTTTATAATAGCAGGCAAAATCGAATACAGAACTGTTTGCATTGTTTGCCCAGTCATTGAGCACATTTACGTTTGAATCCCATAATTCACCAACAGAAAACCCACCCACATTTGCATTCCAGTCTCTTACTACCCAAGAGCCAAAACCTTTAACATAGTCAAATCTCCATCCGTCAAATTTCATGGTGTTTTTATAGTATTTACCTACCCCATCTGTTCTTTTCCAAAGCCAATCTTGCACGTTTGGTGCGGCATGACATAAATCTGGAAATCCTCCAAATGCACCTTCGTCATTGTTTCCAAAGGAATTTTTATAAAAATCTGCATATGTTCTTTTGAATTTTCCTGAAGCTATCCCTGTAAAATTTGTCCAAGTGTTGGTTCCTGTAAATGGATTGGCTTCTGATTGCCCTCCGCTATTGTGATTGATTACAATGTCAGCATATACTTTTATATTTTCGGTGTGGGCTTTAGTAATTAAATTTACCAATTCAGTTTTTGAACCAAATCGAGTTTCTGTGGAACCATTTTGATTATAATCTCCAAAATCAAAGTAATCAGTAGGGTCATATCCCATTGAAAAAGCTCCATTTTGTGCTTTTGATGCTGGAGGTAGCCATATTGATCCAATTCCTGCATTTCCCCAGTCCGTAACTTTTGTTGCAATTGTATTCCACCAGTTTCCTCCTGAAGGTACATCCCAATAAAAGGCTTGCATCATTACCCCACCTCCAGGATTATCAACATATTTTCCAGTAAGAGATGTTTTTGAATTTCCAGTGCTAAAAGGACGTCCATCGTGTGTGGTCACATTGATTATCTTGAATGTTGACGCTTCAGGACTTTTGTCGCTAACTTCATCAGTCGAATTACAGGAATAAAGTCCTGCCAGTAAAGCGGTTAAAAAATAAATTTTAAAAATTGGTTTCTTCATAATTTGGTTAATTTAAGGTTGGTAATTGGTTTTTTTGGGTTTAATAAGAATTCTGTGCCTCTTGAAAATCTGTTTAATTTCAAGCTTTTTGTTTTTTATAATTAGCTGTTAATTATTGGATTAACTTTTTAGCGTAGCGAATGTATTTAAAATACAGTAAGATTTGTAATTTTTTTATTTCAAAAGTTCACTACAACGATATAGTGTTTATAAATTATTTTAAAAGGCTATTAATTAGTGGGTTGTGTATTTGTTTTTGAGGGATTCTAAATAAATTAAATGTTTTTTAGATAATTAGAAAAAACATAAAAAATAATTTAATTGATTAAAAGTGTTGATTTGATATTTTAAATGATGATAAATGCTAATTCGTTAAAAAAAAGTATAATGAAAGAGATAAAAAAGTAAGCCATTTTAAACTTTATTGGATTTTTTTAAGCTTTGACTCTTTTAAAGTAGAATCCGATTTTTGAATTGTAAACTGTAAATAAACGCACCTCAAGGAACTTAATAATTTTTTGTTAATACTACAGAGGAAACTTGTTTAATGCAATCGAATTGTTATTTTTGTTCGGTTTAAATTCGGAAAATTGTAAGTATTCTGTTGAGTTAATGCGTTTTAATTCTTTGAACTTTAAAGTAAATAAACTTGATTTGTTTTAAAGTGTTCTATTTAAGCAGGATGCGTTTTTTTTTGAAACAGATTCTATTTAAAATAATAATAATATAAAATATAAAAAATGCCTTTAAAAATTGTACAAATGAAATACATAACTAATAAAGTTGTGTTGACTTTTTTTCTTTTGTTTACTGCTTTAACCTTCGTAAATGCTCAAGAAATTATAAAAGATAGTGTTGTTGCTGTTGCAAAGCCAGTAGTTTCTTCTGGGAAAAAGCTTAAAATTGATGGTGTTGTAGCAACAGTTGGGGATTATATTGTTCTGGATTCTGATATTGATAAAGGATTTCTTGAGATTACAGCTCAGGGAGGTTCTACTAAAGATGTAACTAGATGTCAAATTTTAGGTAGATTATTAGAGGATAAATTATATGCACATCAAGCCGTTCAGGATAGTGTTATAGTAAGTGATTCTGAAGTAAAAGGGATGATGGATGAAAGATTAAGTTATATGATCGAGCAAATTGGATCTATGGATAAGTTGGTTAAATACTATCAAAAAGATTCAGAAGAAGAATTTAGAACCTATTTCTTTGATGTGTTGAAAGAACAGAAACTCACAAGTGAAATGCAAAAGAAAATTGTTGAAAAAGTTGAAATAACGCCTGAAGAAGTTCGAGAATTTTTTAAGAAGATACCTGTTGCAGATTTACCAGTTTTTGGTGCAGAATTAGAAGTGGCACAAATCGTTATCAAGCCTAAAGTTACTGAAGAGGATAAGAAAAAGGTAATTGATAAACTGAATGGTTTTAGAAAAGAATGTCTTGAAGGGGCGAGTTTTGCAACCAAAGCGGTATTGTACTCTGAAGATCCAGGGTCCAGTAAAAATGGAGGATATTATAAAATGACTCGTAAGACTCCTTTTGTAAAAGAGTTTAAAGATGTGGCTTTTAGTCTTGCTGAGGGTGAAATTTCTGAACCTTTTGAAACTCAGTATGGTTATCATATTATTTATGTAGAAAAGATCAAAGGTCAGGAGATAGAATTGAGACATATATTGATATCACCAGTAGTTTCTCAAGAATCTTTGAAAGAGGCTAAAGAGAAAATTACTTTGATAAGAAAGAAAATTGAGGATAAAGAAATCACTTTTGCGGAAGCGGCAAGAACAATGTCGGATGAGAAAGAAACAAGAGCTAATGGTGGAACTTTGGTGAATCCTAAAACACAAGATACGCGTTTTGAATTGACCAAAATGGATCCTTCTATATATAGTCAGGTTTCGAATTTAAAAGATAATGAAATTTCTATGCCATTTCTAGAAGATGTTCAAGGGAAGAAAGATTATAAAATTATGATTGTAACTAATAGAATAGATTCGCATACCGCCGATTATGCTAAAGATTACATCAAAATTAAAGATTTGGCATTAAAAGAAAAGCAATTTAAGGCAATTGGAAAATGGTTTGATGTTAAAATAAAAGATACTTATATTAAGATTGTTGATGAATATAAAGATTGTCCTTTTACTAATAACTGGGTTAAAAAATAATTTTCATTAAATAAATAAAAAGAGTTAGTTTTATGTTTTCATAGAGCTAGCTCTTTTTTTAATTAAAAAAAATAATATAAAATGTCGGATGTAACAGCGATACAAAATTTAGTTGAAAAGCGTAATGAATTAAAAAAAGAAATTGCCAAAATCATTGTTGGTCAAGAAGCGGTTGTTGATCAAATTTTGCTTTGTATTTTTTCAGGGGGTCATGCCTTATTGGTTGGGGTTCCTGGACTAGCCAAAACTTTATTGGTAAATACTTTGGCGCAAGCTTTAGGGTTGGATTTTAAAAGAATTCAATTTACACCAGATTTAATGCCGTCAGATATATTAGGGAGTGAAATATTAGATGAAAATAGACAGTTTAAATTTATAAAAGGACCTATTTTTTCAAATATTATTTTGGCTGATGAAATCAATAGAACTCCGCCAAAAACACAAGCTGCTTTATTGGAGGCGATGCAAGAAAGGTCTGTTACTATTGCAGGCGCAAACCATAAGTTGAGTTTGCCTTATTTTGTATTGGCTACACAAAATCCAATTGAGCAAGAAGGAACTTATCCTTTGCCTGAAGCGCAATTAGACCGATTTATGTTTGCCATAAAACTGGAATATCCTTCTTTTGAGGAAGAGGTGCAAGTGGTGAAACGCACAACTGCAGATTCTGATACAAAAGTAAACGCATTGTTTACGGCTCAAGAGATTATAGATTTTCAGCATTTGATTCGTCGAATTCCTGTTGCAGATAATGTGGTGGAATATGCGGTAACATTGGTAAGTAAAACGCGTCCGGATAATGCTCTTTCCAATGGATTTGTAAAGAATTATTTGGATTGGGGAGCGGGACCAAGAGCGTCACAGAATTTAATTTTGGCAGCCAAAGCCAATGCTGCTTTTCATGGTAAGTTTTCTCCAGATATTGAAGATGTAAAAGCAGTTGCGACTGGAATATTGAGACACCGAATCATTAAGAACTATAAAGCCGATGCGGAAGGAATTTCTGAGGAAATGATAATTGATAAGCTGATTTAAAAGTAAAAAATAAGAAATTATTGAAAAGTGTTATATTCTAATGGGAATGTAACACTTTTTGTTTTAACAATAGTTTTTATTTTTGTTAAAATCCAATTTTGGAATTGCTGAATTTGTAAATTTGATAGGCGAAATGTGCGTATTTCTCATTTTAACGCATCAAAATCTTTTATTTTGCAATAATAATTTTTAAAAAAGGTGGATCCATTAAATTTTTTTTAATTATCAGCTTTAATTCCTAAATTTGCGTACAAAAAAATAAAAATACCTATAAAAGACTTCTGTTATGACTTATAAGGATTACATTCAAGAGATTGAAGAAAGAAAAAACCAAGGGCTTAACCCGAAGCCAATTGATGGTGCTGAACTACTAAGCGAAATCATTGAACAAATTAAAGATTTGGATAACGAGTACAGAGAGGATTCTCTTAAATTCTTTATTTATAATGTTGTACCAGGAACTACTCCTGCTGCTACTGTTAAAGCTAATTTTTTAAAAGAAATCGTTCTAGGTCAATCAGTAGTTGCTGAAATTACGCCAGCTTTTGCTTTGGAGTTATTGTCGCATATGAAAGGTGGAACTTCTATAAAGGTATTACTTGATTTAGCTTTAGGTAATGATGTTGCAATTGCAAAAGATGCAGCGGAAGTTTTAAAGACACAAGTTTTTCTTTATGAGGCCGATACAGATCGTTTAGAAGCAGCTTTCAAAAGCGGGAACGGAATAGCAAAAGAAATTCTTGAGAGCTATGCTAAGGCTGAGTTCTTTACTAAATTACCTGAAATTGCAGAAGAAATTAAGGTAGTTACTTTTATTGCTGGTGAGGGAGATATTTCAACGGATTTACTTTCTCCAGGAAACCAAGCCCACTCACGTTCAGATCGTGAACTTCATGGAAAATGTTTAATTTCTCCAGAAGCACAGGCTGAAATCAAAGCATTAGCGGATGCGAATCCTGATAAGAGCGTGATGTTAATCGCTGAAAAAGGTACTATGGGTGTTGGTTCTTCAAGAATGTCAGGTGTAAACAACGTGGCGCTTTGGAGTGGTAAACAAGCTAGTCCTTATGTTCCATTTATTAATATTGCTCCAATTGTTGCAGGAACAAACGGTATTTCTCCGATTTTCCTAACAACTGTTGACGTTACTGGTGGTATTGGTCTTGACCTTAAAAACTGGGTAAAAAAATTAGATGAAAATGGTAACCCTGTTCGTAATGAAAGCGGTGACCCTATTCTAGAGGAAGTTTACTCTGTCGCTACTGGTACTGTTCTTACTATCAATACCAAAACAAAGAAACTTTATAACGGAGACAAAGAATTAATTGATATTTCTAAGGCATTTACTCCTCAGAAAATTGAATTTATAAAAGCTGGTGGGTCTTACGCTATTGTGTTTGGAAAAAAATTGCAAACATTTGCATCAAAGACTCTTGGTATTGATATCGTACCTGTATATGCTCCGTCAAAAGAAGTTTCTGTTGAAGGACAAGGTCTTACAGCTGTAGAAAAAATATTTAATAAAAACGCGGTTGGAACAACTCCAGGTAAAGTTTTGCATGCTGGTTCAGATGTTCGTGTTACCGTAAATATTGTTGGTTCACAAGATACAACTGGTTTGATGACTTCACAAGAGTTAGAGTCTATGGCTGCTACTGTGATTTCTCCAATTGTTGACGGTGCTTACCAATCGGGTTGTCATACAGCTTCAGTTTGGGATAATAAATCTAAGGCAAATATTCCTAGATTGATGAAATTTATGAACGACTTCGGATTGATCACAGCTCGTGACCCGAAAGGCGTTTATCACTCAATGACGGATGTAATTCATAAAGTACTTAATGATATTACTGTAAACGAGTGGGCAATCATCATTGGTGGTGACTCTCATACAAGAATGTCTAAAGGTGTTGCTTTTGGTGCTGACTCAGGAACTGTTGCTCTTGCATTGGCTACTGGTGAAGCCTCAATGCCAATTCCAGAATCTGTGAAGGTAACTTTCAAAGGAGACATGAAAGGGTATATGGATTTCCGTGATGTAGTTCATGCTACACAATCTCAAATGCTTAAAACATTTGGTGGAGAGAATGTATTCCAAGGAAGAATTATTGAGGTTCATTTAGGAACTCTTAATGCCGATCAAGCCTTTACGTTTACGGACTGGACTGCAGAAATGAAAGCGAAAGCTTCTATCTGTATTTCTGAAGATTATACTTTGATTGAGTCGCTAGAGATGGCGAAAGGTAGAATTCAGATTATGATCGACAAGGGAATGGACAATAAAAATCAAGTTCTTAAAGGATTGATTGCTATTGCTGATAAGAGAATCGCTGAGATCATTTCAGGTGAGAAACCAGCTTTAAGACCAGATGCAAACGCTAAGTATTATGCTGAAGTGGTTGTAGATCTTGATCAGATTGCTGAACCAATGATTGCTGATCCAGATGTTAATAATGCTGATGTTTCTAAAAGATATACTCACGATACTATAAGACCTCTATCTTTCTACGGTGGAGTTAAACAAGTAGATCTTGGATTTATCGGATCTTGTATGGTTCACAAGGGCGATATGAAAATTCTAGCTCATATGCTTAAAAATATTGATGAGCAAGAAGGTAAAGTAGAATTCAAAGCGCCACTAGTTGTAGCTCCTCCTACTTATAATATTGTTGATGAATTAAAAGCAGAAGGTGACTGGGAGATTTTACAAAAATACTCTGGTTTCGAATTCGACGATAATGTTCCTAAAGCTGCGGCACGTACATCATACGAAAACATGTTGTATCTAGAGCGTCCAGGTTGTAACCTTTGTATGGGTAACCAAGAAAAAGCTGCCAAAGGAGATACTGTAATGGCAACATCTACTCGTCTTTTCCAAGGAAGAGTAGTTGAAGATACTGAGGGTAAAAAAGGAGAATCATTACTTTCGTCTACACCAGTTGTGGTATTATCTACAATCCTTGGTAGAACTCCAACTATAGAAGAATATAAAACTGCAGTAGAAGGAATCAACCTAACTAAGTTTGCGCCTTCTCATAAGTTATTAGTTAAATAATTCACATTATTAGTTAATTATAGTTTAAAAGCCTGAGTCTAATGACTCAGGCTTTTTTTATACTCTATTTTTTTGTACCTTGTTATGTTTAAAATTAAATAACAAAAACAATTATAATTATGGCTTTTGATATTGAAATGATTAAAAAAGTGTACGCCAACATGACGACTCGTGTTGATGCAGCACGTGAGGTAGTTGGTCGCCCACTTACTTTAACGGAGAAAATTTTATACAGTCACCTTTGGGATGGAACTGCTTCAAAAGCTTTCTCCCGCGGAGTTGATTATGTTGATTTTGCTCCGGACAGAGTTGCTTGCCAAGATGCAACAGCTCAAATGGCATTATTGCAATTTATGCATGCAGGTAAATCAAAAGCTGCTGTTCCAACAACGGTTCATTGTGATCACTTGATCCAAGCCAAAGTAGGTGCTTCTACAGATTTAGCAGTTGCAAATACGCAATCTAAAGAAGTTTTTGATTTTCTATCATCAGTTTCAAATAAATATGGAATTGGTTTCTGGAAACCAGGATCAGGAATTATTCACCAAATTGTTTTGGAAAACTATGCTTTCCCTGGAGGAATGATGATTGGTACAGATTCCCATACTGTAAATGCTGGTGGATTGGGAATGTTGGCTATCGGTGTGGGTGGTGCTGACGCCGTGGATGTAATGTCTGG
>NZ_DASTTN010000095.1:0-3912 GCF_035760125.1 Flavobacterium sp. | reverse complement strand
GAAATAACTGGTTCAATGCCTCTTCCCATTAACCCAATATAAGAGTTTTCCAGTTTTTGCGAAGCGACAGCATTATTGAACTCGGTTGTTGATAATGGATGTGCTTTTGTATTCTCCAATATTATGTTTTCGGCGTTTTTAAACTGTTTTCCGGGGCCGTAAGAGGCCAAAAACCACAAGATGATGGATATTGCCAGAATGATTTTTCCGGCGCCAAAAACAAAGGCTTTTGTTTTTTCAATTACGTTGATGGCAACGTTCTTGAACATTGGTAATTTATAGTTGGGCATTTCTACCACAAAGAATGTTTTGCCTTTTACCTTCAGAATAATATTCAGGATATAAGCCGATAATATCGCCATTCCAAAACCAATAACATACAAAAGCATCAAGGTCAATCCCTGTACATTTAATATTCCTAAAACATAAGTATCCGGAATAACCAACCCAATAATAATCGCATAAACTGGCAATCTGGCCGAACATGTGGTAAAAGGGGTTACGAGTATGGTGATTAAACGCTCTTTCCAGTTTTCGATGTTTCTAGTTGCCATAATTGCCGGAATGGCACAGGCTGTTCCCGAAATTAAAGGAACCACACTTTTGCCCGACAATCCAAATCGGCGCATGATTTTATCCATCAAGAAAACTACGCGACTCATATATCCACTCTCTTCGAGTATGGAAATGAATAAAAACAAAAAGGCAATTTGGGGTATGAAAATTAAAATACCGCCAATTCCAGGAATTATACCTTGTGAAATTAAATCGGTCAGCATTCCCGCTGGTAAATGCTCACTAGCCAATGTACTTAAAGTGGCAAAAGTACTGTCGATAAAATCCATCGGAATTTTTGACCACTGAAAAATAGATTGAAAAATGACAAATAATATGATGAAGAAAATCACATAACCCCATACTTTGTGAGTAAGTACACGGTCTAATTTACTGCGAAAATCCTTGGCAACACTAGAGTCAATTTTTAATCCTTCTTTTAAAACATCGTTGATGAACTGATAGCGTTTGATGGTTTCTTTTTGTTGTAATCGTTTCAAATCCGAATGCGATTTGGTAAACGAACTGCGAATTTCGTTGCGTTCCAAATTCAAAAAGTTAACGTCTTGCGTAATAACCAACCACAATTTATACAACAACTGATTTGGAAATGCATGACGAAGACTATTGAAATATTCGACGTCAATACTCGAGGCGTTCAAGCAAGGTTCAGAAGAAATGGTTTTGTAACTAACGATTAAATTCTTCAACTCTTCAATTCCATGCCCTTTTCTGGAACTAATCAGTGCGATTTTAGTTTTTAAGTGTTCTTCGAGATATGGTATGTCAAGGCTAATACCTTTGTGTTCCATTCTGTCGGCCATATTGATGACCAAAATAGTTGGAATTTCAAGGTCTTTTATTTGGGTATAAAGAAGTAAATTTCGTTTTAGATTTTCTACGTCAGTAACCACAAGGGCTACGTCCGGATAGAGACGGTCATTTTTGTTTAGCAAAAGTTCAATAACAACGCTTTCATCAATGGAGCTGGCATTTAAACTATAGGTTCCGGGTAAATCAAGAATATTCGCTTTGATATTGTTGGGTAATTTGCAAAAACCCATTTTTTTCTCAACAGTAATTCCTGGATAGTTTCCCACTTGCTGGTTCAAGCCTGTAAGTTGATTAAAAACCGAAGTTTTCCCTACGTTTGGGTTTCCAATTAAAGCAACATTGATATTTTTTAAACTCATTTCTATTTGTTTTTAATGAGTTCTATTTCAATTTGTTTGGCGGTTTCAATGCGAATGGCAAGATGAGAACCATTAATGTTCAAATATAAAGGATCTCCAAAAGGAGCTATTTGAAGTAATTCGACCTCATTGCCCGGCAAACAGCCCATTTCCAGAAGTTTTAAAGGGATAATATCGATATCAAAATCCAGTATAATGGCTTTTTGGCCTTTTTTGAGAGAATGTATCGTTGTTTGCAAAGCTTATTTAGATTGAATTAAGATTGCAAAAATACATTTTTTTATTATAATTATAGCTGATTATTATCAGTTTTACTCATTTTTTTCATTCTCGCAAAGCCAATTAATATCTTCTATTAATCGCTGAATATCTTCTTTTTTTGTACCGTCATAAAAACCGCGAACACGCCTTTTTTGGTCAACCAAAACAAAATTTTCTGTATGTACCATGTCGTATAATTGCTCCGGTTTTCCAAGTTTTACGGCCAAGTAGGATTTTCTGGCCATAGTATAAATTTCTTTTTTATCACCCGTTACCAGATTCCACTTTCCGTCAATGACACCGTATTTTTGGGCATAAGCTTTTAGCGCGGGTACACTGTCGGTCTCTGGGAAAACAGTATGGGAAAGCAACATAACTTTTGGATTGTTCTTGATTGCTTTTTGTACATCGACCAAGTTGGTGGTCATTTTTGGGCAAATTGAACCACAAGTGGTAAAGAAAAAGTCGGCTACATATACTTTGCCCTCATAATTTTTTTGGGTAATTGTTTTTCCATTTTGGTTCACAAAAGAGAAATCGGCAATCGTGTGATACTTGCTGATGTATTGTACGGTACTGTCTACCAATTCTGGATTTACATCCGAAGGATTATAGATTGGCAATGTTTTACTGGGTTTTAAAGCCGAATAAAACAAGTAAAGTGTTATGATGGAAAAAATTAATACGACACCAATATAGATTCTGTATTTTTTTAGAATAGATAACATAAAATTAATTTGGTGCAAAAATAAAGAAAAATACAAGCATATAAAAGGATATGAGATTTAGTTGTTCCAAATAGATTTAGGTCATATTAAAATCTTACAATTCTTTGGTTTTTAGTCTCTTAGTTGACCTCCATTATAGCTTCGATGCTGTTTTTCTTTTTTCGCATTGCATAGTTAATCAAATACAATCCAATTAAGGTTATGCTACCGCCAAAGATGATTGCCGTAGTTAATGGCTCCCCAAAAATAAAAGCCCCTAAAATCACTGCAACTATTGGATTGACGTAAGCATAGACACTGCTCAATTCGGTTGGGAGTTTTTGCAAGGCATAAATAAAAGCAATAAAGGTCAGCACAGAACCAATGATTACCAAATAAGCAATTGACAACCAAGAATTCATTGGAATTTCCGAAAGCGGAATGCTAGCACCCGTAGCTCCAACAAAAGAAAAAAGAAAAATACTGGAAATGAACATTTGCAGCCCCAAGCTAAAATAAGGGTTAAAACTCGCCGCTTTTTTCTTGGTATATAAAGTACCGAAAGCCCAAGTAATTGTTGCCGCTATCGAAAGAATTATTCCAAATTGAAAGTCGGGTTGTAAAAAGTCGAGAAGATGCTCATAAAAAATAACACAAACTCCTCCAAAACAAACCAAAATCCCCAAAACGGCCAGACGGGTTACTCTCTCGCCTTTAAAAATACTGATGAATACAATCCACAAAGGAACCATAGCGCCAATGATAGCACCCAATCCACTGCTGATGTATTTCACGCCCCAAGTACTGAGTCCATTGCTAAAAACAAAATTGAGTAAACTGAGTATGATGATCGTTTTCCATTGTTTTCCTTTGGGCCAAGGTGTTTTTTTAAACAAGAAAAAGGCGAGATACAAAGAACCTCCGATAAATTGCCTAATGCCAGCGAGTTGCAGTGCCGGCATATGTTTAACCCCTTCTTTGGAAGCCAACCACGTGGTACCCCAAAAAAAGCTCACCCAACACAAAGCTAAAATGGGTAATCCAATGGCATTGATTCTAGATTTAAAAGCGGTTTGTATTTTTGTTCTCAACTTACAAATTGGTATTAATGAAGGAATAACCTAAAACGTTTTCTACTTTATCGCTCAAAATTAGCTTTCCAATGGAAGGTTTTGATTGGTCAAATTGTGGCAAAG
>NZ_DASTTN010000094.1:0-13391 GCF_035760125.1 Flavobacterium sp. | reverse complement strand
GCCATCATATTGGCAATCCAACCTCCAAAACAAAAACCTACCACACCGACGTAACCATTGCAGTCTTTATGTGATTTTAGATATTCGTAGGCCGCAATAAAGTCTTCAAGCATTTCTTCTCGGGTGCGTTTCTTTTGAAGTTCTCTTCCCGCATCATCATTTCCGGGATAGCCTCCTAGTGGAGATAGTGCATCAGGAGCCAAAGTAATGAAGTCTTCTATAGCTACTCTTCTTCCTACATCTTCGATATAAGGATTGAGTCCTCGATTCTCATGAACAACAATTATTCCAGGTAATTTTTTTTTGGTTTGTGTTGGTTGTGATAAAAGACCCTTGATTGCTCCGCCTCCTTTTGGGGATTGATAAGTTATATATTCTGATTTTATTCTTGGGTCATCTGGCTTGATTAAAATAGAATCCACATAATTAGGGGTCATAAAACTAAGAAGAGACGGGACGGTTACACTACCTATTGCAAACAAGGACAGTTTTTCGATGAATTGTCTTCTCTCGATTTTGTTGTGAGCGTAGTCATCGTATAGATCAAAAATTTCCTGACTGATATCTTCTTTGCTTAACTTTTGCATGGCTCATTATTTAAGCCATCTAATTTAGAAAAAAAAGTGATTGTTTTAATTTTTAATCACTTTGAATGTTTTCTGTGTATTTTCATAAATGGCAATTACTGTGTAAATTCCACTTGCTAAATGGTTACCAATAGTTATTTTTTGATTGGTATAAAAATCATTGCTGGAAAAACAAACCGTACCTTTCATGTCAATTATTTTAAGAAGAATCGGTTCAGTAGTTGTGCTTTTAATTTGAAATGTTGCTTCGTTTGTGAAAGGATTTGGATAAAAAACATCCAAGTTGTTTTCTAAGATTTCATCATTAATTCCAAGATTATTTTCGTCAACTGCATCAATATAATTAAAATTAAATTTTGATTTATAAAGAATCTTAATGTAGTTTTCTCCTTGTGGCAAGTTGATTCCAGAAACTATTTTGTCGGTGTAGCTTTGTAGGCCTCCAGTAGCTTCAAAAGTTTCGTCCGTTTTTATAATGACGCCATTCAGGCTGATGTCAAATTTACCTTGAATTAAGGATGCTACTCGAAAAGTCATTTTATAAGAACTGCTTTTGGCAACATTTATCATGTATTCTCCCCAGTCACCAGCATCTGTAAAACATACATTTTGGGTCGTGCCTCCATCTGTAGTGTTTTGTAAACCTGTTCCTTTGCGGCGGTAATGTTTGTTTGCTGTAATTCTACCAGGCACATTCATTTTTTTGGAAGTATAGGGAACGTTAAGATAGCTAGTTCCTATAGGCCTGATTTCTCCGCTATTGGCACCAAGCAATTGACCTTCCAACATATCGGTCCAATTCGAAGGAACTCTACAGGTAAACCATGAATAACGATAAATGTCAGGGTCATTTTCAAAAGAGGTTACAATCTCTTTCATGAAATTGGTTTTCTCCGTGGCTGATTGTACTACTCTGTTAGCAAATTCGGTTACCCAAATAGGGATGTTGTATTTTTTTAATCCTTCAGTAACTCCAATTACTGATGCAGATGTATCATCGTAGGTATGGAAAGCAATATAATCTACTTTACAAGTTGGACAAAGACGAAAGAACTCATCGTGCCAAGCAATTGGGCTTTGATATCCTCCATAATTGGAAGGGCCATTGTAGGCTGGTGAGGCACTCACAATTTCCAACCCTTTTGCGGCAGCTATCTTTTCAATATTTGGCCAGGAATTAACTGCTTCTTGTGGTGTTAACCGTGAACCATCATTAAAGTTAGGCTCATTAAAAGCCAATAAATATCTGGCTCCAGGTTTTATGGTTGCAATGAAAGCATCTGGATTATTTATTTTTCCCCAAGCCATAGGCACAAATTCTACTCCCAAACTCTCGTAACTTGCATTTACGGCAGATTCAGGTTCAGCAGACCAATTATACCACCAAGAAATCCCTGGCTTTAAGGTATTCAAATCTGCAACGGAGTGGTTTCCATAGGCAACTCCTCTTTTGGGACTTACTTGTGCATAAATAGATGCAAAAAAAAGCGAGCTAATCCACATTATGATGAAGGTTATTATTTTTAACATAAACAGAATTATATTTGGTTCTAACTATGAATTCCAAATATAGTTTAACACGGCTTCACTTCTTATTTGAAAAATCCCATCAAAAACACATCAAAGTTTATCCCAGTCCAAATTGATGGCCTTGTAAAAAAAAGCTTTAATTTTTGTCTCAAAATGAGATTAATAATGATTTCTATTAGGGTTAAAATATTTAATGTAAAAAATTGAAAATCAGTTAATTTATTTTTAAATTTTAAGTAAACTTATTGGTTTTTTAATTAAATTTATGTGCCCTTTCTAAAGATAGCTTAATCTAGATATTTTGACACTTTAAATATTTAAGCTATGAAAAAAAAACTATTGATTGTTTGTTGTTTTTTCCTAATCGTGAGTTGTAAAAAAGAAGAATCCAAAGAAATGGATAAGGAAGTTACTGCTACTGATACTGTTGCTAAGCCTGCTGAGTTTGCCGATCCTAAATACGTCGAAATTGGTAAGAAGACGTTGGCTGCCATGGAAAAAGGTGATATGGACAGTTGGATGGAAATCTATGCCGATAGTGCAGTTTATGTGTGGAATAGTGGAGATAGCTTGGTGGGAAAACCAGCAATAGCATCTTATTGGAAGCAAAGAAGAGCAAATGTAATTGAAACCATTAAGTTTAGTGATGCCATATTTTTGCCTATTATGGTAAATAAACCTCAAAGCGTTGAAGCTAAAGGTGTTTGGTTGCTTGCTTGGTACAAAACAACGGCTAAGTATAGAAAAGGAAAAGAAATGACCCAGTGGATACATACAGATTATCATTTTGATTCGCATGATAAAGTGGATAGAGTTATTCAGTATATAGATAAAGCGGCTATAAATGCTGCTTTGCCAAAGTAAAATTTAATTGTTAATTGGTTGGTAAAAATAAAAAGCGATGCTAATGTGTCGTTTTTTATTTTTTTTTGCGTCTAAATGAATTTAGTTTAATGTGAATTTAGTTCGATATTTTAACAAATGGACGGCTTTAAACGCATTTCTATACCTTAAAACTAAAAACATTTCTTTACTTTTGTGCCAACCAATATTCGAACTATGTACAAGATTTTTATACGTCCTATTCTTTTTTGTTTTGACCCTGAAAAAGTGCATTACTTTACTTTTTCCTTAATAAGAATAGTTTCAAAAATTCCAGGATTTCCATCACTTTTCAGATTTTTATATCAAGTAAACGACAAAAGATTAGAAACGGAAGTTTTTGGTTTAAAGTTTAAAAATCCTGTAGGTTTAGCAGCTGGTTTTGATAAAGACGCTACGTTATATAAAGAACTATCTAATTTAGGTTTCGGTTTTATAGAAATAGGGACACTTACTCCAAAAGGTCAGCCTGGGAATGAGAAAAAACGTTTATTTCGTTTAAAAGAGGACTCGGCAATCATCAATAGAATGGGCTTTAACAATGGAGGTGTTCTGGAAGCAGTTGAGCGATTAAAGAAAAATAACGGCGTTCTTATAGGAGGAAATATTGGAAAAAATAAAGTGACCCTAAACGAAGATGCTACTTCGGATTACGAGATTTGTTTTGATGCCTTATATGATTATGTGGATTATTTTGTTGTCAATGTAAGTTCTCCTAATACGCCAAATCTTAGGGCATTACAGGAAAAAGAGCCGCTTACTCAATTACTTCAAACTTTGCAGAATAAGAATTTGGCAAAGCCAAAGCAAAAACCGGTACTGCTTAAAATTGCTCCAGATCTTACCGATGAGCAATTACTCGATATTATTGATATTGTAAAAGAAACTAAGATAGCAGGTGTAATTGCAACCAATACTACAATTTCTCGAAGTGGATTGAGTTCTTGCAATCAAACTGAAACAGGAGGGTTATCTGGAAAACCGTTAACTTCAAGATCTACTGAAGTGATTCGTTTTCTGTCTCAAAAAAGTAATAAAGCATTTCCAATTATTGGAGTAGGAGGAATACATTCTGCAGAGGATGCCTTAGAAAAATTAGAAGCTGGCGCTAGTCTAATCCAATTATATACGGGCTTTATCTATGAAGGGCCAGCGTTGGTAAAGAAAATAAATAAAGCAATTTTGTCAAAAAAATAGTAGGATAACGATTTTTCTTTCTTTGTAACTCAAAACCTTTTTTATATATTTGGAGGTTATGAAGTCAATAAAAATTATTGAGTGTCCACGAGACGCTATGCAAGGCATAAAAGCTTTTATTCCTACCGAAAGAAAGGTAGCTTATTTACAATCTTTATTGCGTGTAGGTTTTGATACCATTGATTTTGGGAGTTTTGTTTCGGCGAAAGCCATACCTCAAATGCAAGATACTGCCGAAGTTTTAGCGCAACTTGATTTATCCAAAACAACAAGTAAATTATTGGCTATTGTTGCCAATTCACAAGGAGCAACACTTGCCTCTGAACATGACGCTATTCAATATTTAGGTTTTCCTTTTTCGATTTCCGAGAATTTTCAAATGCGAAATACGCATAAAACAATAGCAGAATCTTTGGTGACATTGGATGAGATTTTAAATCTTGCCGATAAGACCAATAAGGAGACGGTTGCTTATCTTTCAATGGGTTTTGGGAATCCATATGGAGATCCTTGGAGTGTCGAAATAGTAGCAGAATGGACCGAAAAATTGGCAGGAATGGGAGTGAAAATTTTATCCCTTTCCGATACTGTAGGAAGTTCTACTCCAGAGGTAATTGACTACTTATTTTCTAATTTGATTCCTCAATATCCTCAAATTGAATTTGGAGCCCATCTTCATACGACACCAGATAAATGGTTGGAGAAAATTGATGCAGCCTATAAAGGAGGTTGTCGCCGTTTTGATGGTGCAATTCAAGGTTTTGGAGGATGTCCCATGGCTACAGATAAATTGACTGGTAACATGCCTACGGAAAAATTACTCTCTTATTTTACCGTTCAAAAAGAAAATACCAATTGCAGTCCAATGAGTTTTGAAAGTGCCTATAATGAAGCTTCAAAAATATTTGGTGAATTTCATTGAAAATAGTTCTGTGTTAAAAAGTGGTAAATTTTAATAATTTCAATTTTTTGTCGTTACTTTAATTACGTTTAGTTGACCGTTTAAAGTTGTGCTATAATTAATGTGACAATGATATGAAACACAGATTTTGCAATAGAATTATTATAATAATTACATTGGTATTATGTACTTTTTCGTGTAGCAGCGATTTGGATTTCAATCAAGTTAATGATTTTAATACCCAGCCAGTTTTTACGACAAATCTTGCTTATTTTGAAGTAAAAGCTCCTAGTTTTATTATAAACGGAACTGAGCAGCCTTTCTTTTCTTATGTATCTAATGTCGATTTTTTGAATACTTCCTTTGTGGAAGAGGATTTGGTGAAAACCGAATTGTATTTCAGAATTAAAAATACAATAGCTAGAGCTTATGTTTATAATGTCATTCTTCTAGATAAAAATAATACCCCTATTCATACCATAACAATGGATGTACCAACCTACAACGGCACGGAAGTATTGGTGGAAAAAACAGAAACATTTACCGCTGCAAATGTGGATATTTTGAAGCGAACAACCAAAATGGTTTTTTCAATTTTGATGCGTTCAGGTCCGCCATTAACAGCAGATAGTCCAGGCAGAATAGAGTTGAGTTCAAGTATAACTGCTTATTTTGACGTAAAATGAGAAAAATAGTGATCCTTTTATGTCTGTCGGTTTCTTTTTATTGTTTTTCCCAAAATAAAGAAGTTTTATATAATTTCACTCCTCAACCTCAAAGTTTATTACTTAATCCTGGAGCTGATGTAAAATACAAATGGTTCTTTGGAGTGCCGTTGTTATCTGGAATATCGGCCAATGTAGGGTCAACAGGATTTGATGCCTATAACTTATTTGCAAATGATGGAGTAGATTTTACTACCAAAGTAAAAAATGTTTTAGCCTCAACCAGTAGGAACGATTACATCACAGCCAATCAACAGTTGGAAATATTTACAGCTGGTTTTAGAGTAGATGGCGAAGAAAGTAAGTCGTATGTTTCTTTTGGAATGTATCAAGAATTTGATTCCTTTATTTATGTTCCAAAAGATTTGGCTATTTTGTCATTGTATGGTAATAAAGATTATATAGGTAAGTCTTTTGATTTAGGTGATTTGAGTGCAAAAGCGGAAGTGCTCTCTGTTTTTCATTTAGGGTTTAATAAACAACTTAATGAGAAGCTTATACTTGGGATTCGAGGGAAAATTTATTCCAGTATTTTTAATGCGACTTCAACCCATAATTCAGGATACTTTTATACCTATCAAGGTTCAAATTTAATTTACGATCAAGTCATAAAATCCAATTTACAGCTTAATACTTCAGGCGCAGCTAAGTATTTGGACGAAAATTATGAAGGTGATTTAGCAACTGATTTAAGAGATGATATTCCAAAAAAAGCATTTTTAGGTGGAAATTTAGGTTTGGGTTTAGATTTGGGGCTTACTTATTATCCTGAGAAAAACATTCAGATAACAGCAAGTTTGGTGGATATTGGGTTTATAAACCACACGAAAGATGTTGTCGATTATACATTCAAAGGAGACTATGCTTTCAAGGGAGTTATTACCAATTTTAATGAAGATGGAACGGTAGATGATGCCTATCAGGATTTTAAAGATGCAATTCCTTTTGATACCATATATAATAAGTACAAGACTCAGCGTCCTTTGAAATTTTATTCCTCATTTCAGTATTCATTTGAAGAAGAAAGGCAAACAGAATGTAATTGTGAAACTGACGAAGATTCCTGGTATCGAAGTGCGGTTGGAGCACAGCTTTTTGCAATGTCAACTCCTAGAGCTCCTATATTGGCATTGACCACCTATTACAGGAGAAGACTTCTTCAAGGATTACAAATGAAAGCAACATATACTATCGATTCGTATTCCTATTCAAACATTGGTTTGGGGTTGACAACCAAGATTGGTGTAGTTAATTTTTATGCAATGGCCAATAACCTTTTGGCTTATAGCGATCTCTCCAAGGCAAATGCCCTCACGTTTCAAATAGGATTCAATATAATCTCAGGGGGAAGCAGCAAATAAAATATTTATGAAATTGACTTCTCTTTTTTTCTTCTGAAAAATTTAAAAATTTCAATCCAAACTACAGAAACGAATCCAATTAATACGCTAAATCCAATTTGTAAAAATGCAATGCTTTCAAACTGAAAAAATGTTCTGAATAGAGGTATGATTAATAGTAAACCGGTTATCAACAGAGTTATTCCAATAATAAGTAAAACTAAATTGTTTTTGTATTTTAAAGTTTCGAATATAGAATAATAGAAGGAACGATTGGCAAGTGTCAAGAAAATGTTGGACGAAATCAATGTTAGGAAAACCATAGTTCGGGTGAGATCTTCCGAAAATCCGTTTTTTGCACTGTACTGGTAAATGAATAAAAGACCTAGTGTGATTGCCAGTCCTTGTATAATACTTATCGTGATTTCTTTGAAACTGAAAAAAGTATTGGTAAAAGGTCGAGGCAATTGTTTCATCAGATAGGGTTCCATAGGCTCATTTTCATAGATTATGGAACAGGTAGGTCCCATAATTAGTTCCAGAAAAATGATATGGACAGGCGAAAAAATATTCGGATATATCCAGTCCAAAACTAATGGGATAAATACTATTAAAATAATCGGGATATGGATGGATATGATATAACGAATGGCTTTTTTAAGGTTGATGTAAATTTTTCGCCCCATGGCTATGGCTTCTGTCATTTTGGAAAAATCGTCATCAATCAAAATTAAATTTGCCGCTTGTTTGGCAATTTCGGTTCCTTTCTTACCCATTGCAATACCTATATGCGCCGATTTTAATGCCGGACCGTCATTGACGCCATCACCAGTCATCGCAACGATATGGTTGTTTTCTTTTAAGGCTTTGATGATTTTTAGTTTGGCTTCGGGAAACATTCTGGTGAAAATATTGGTTTCCATAACTTTTTCTCTCAAGGAGGCTTCGTCCATGGTCATGAGTTCGTCTCCGTTTAGTGTTTTTCCAGAGTTTCTAAAACCAATTTGATTGGCAATCGTTGCCGTTGTCAAGGCATTGTCTCCCGTGACTATTTTTACTTGGATTCCGGCTTTATAAAAAGTTTCAAAAACCTCTTTGATATTGGCCTTTGGTGGATCATAAAAGGCGACAAGCCCTTTGAAATCAAATAAAAATTCCTGCTGTGTTTTTGGATAATCAGTTCCCAAAAAATTTGTAGCACCGACTCCCAAAACCCGATACCCTTTTTCGGACATAGATTGGACTGCATTCAGGATTTGAACGGTTTGTTTTTCGGATAATTTTGAACAGGCAATTAGGGCTTCGGGAGCTCCTTTAGTGGCGATAATTCGGTCTCCATTTTTATTTTCAAAAAGATGGGTCATCATTGGTGGTTTCCCGCTTAAAGGATATTCATGCACCATTTTGTAATTGGGACGCTCGTCTTTGATTCCAATTTTTGCGTAAGCCTCGTGCAAAGCAATTTCCATGGCATCAAAAGGAATCGGTTCACTGGCCCACATGGAAAAACTTAATAATTCCGCTTCCTTTATAGATAAGTTGTCTTTTTCATTGCCATTGAGACTACCATTTCCATTGAATCTGTTTTCTTCCAATAAATACCATTGTGCCAAACTCATTCTGTTTTCGGTGATGGTTCCTGTTTTGTCTGTGCATATCACGGTCGCACTTCCTAGCGTTTCCACTGTTTTGGTTTGTTTGACAATGATTCCGCTTTTCATCAATCGCCAGGCGCCCAAAGCCATGAATGTGGCAAATGCAACCGGAATTTCTTCAGGAATAATACTCATTGCCAAGGTTAATGCTTTTAATAAACTGTCCAAAACAATTTTTGAATTATAGTAATTGATTCCCCATACCAGAAGGAATACAACCAAACCAATAAGAGACATTTTGGTGACAAAATTTCCAATCTGAATCTGTAAAGGCGTTTTCTCTTCTGAAATGTCGTCCAGGCTTTTTCCTATTTTCCCTAATTCTGTTTGATTTCCTATTGCTATTACTTTGCAGATTGCCAATCCAGAGGCGACAATTGTTCCTTGAAAGACTTGATTGTTTTTGCTTTTTTCATTTTTAAAAACTGATAATGATTCTCCCGTGATTATCGACTCGTTTATCGAAAAATCGTTTGACTGAATGATGATTCCGTCGGCGGGGATAAAGGTTCCCTCTTCGCATTGAATACAATCACCCAAAACAATTTCCTCAGAAGGAATTTCTATCAGTTCTCCATTTCGAATGACTTTGCTTTTGGGTTGTGTTAATTTATGAAGGGCCTCAATGGCGTTCCGGCTCTTGGATTCTTGGTAGAGCGAAATGGTCGATACCAATAAAATGGCAACAGCCATAAATATTCCGTTTCCATAATCGGCGGTTATAAAATAAATGCTGGTAGCGGTTAACAATAATAAGAACATCGGTTCCTTTATCATTTCGGTTATGGATAAAAGTAGGTGGTTTTTCTTTTGATGGTCTGTGGAATTAAAACCATTTTGGATTCTGGATTGTTCAACTTCAACTTTGTTTAATCCTGAAATAGAGTTGTTTGCTGTTGACATAATTAAGGGGTGAAGTTATAAATAAAATAAGACTTTAACTTATTTTTACCATGCAATTTAAAAATAAAACAGGGGACTTAAGTGTTTTTTAGCTTAAGATTGTCTATATTTGCACGCAATTCAACTACAAATTGCAACATGAAAGCACATATCTCTAAGATTGTCGGCGAGGGTTTAACCTACGATGATGTATTATTAGTTCCCAATTACTCGAATGTTCTTCCACGCGAAGTGAGTATCCAATCAAAATTTTCAAGAAATATAACATTAAATGTTCCTATTGTATCCGCAGCTATGGATACCGTAACCGAAAGTTCTATGGCAATCGCTATGGCACAAGAAGGCGGAATAGGTGTTTTGCATAAAAACATGACAATCGAACAACAGGCTGCTAAAGTACGTAAAGTAAAACGTGCTGAGTCTGGTATGATTATCGATCCTGTTACTTTATTAATGACTTCTACAGTTGCTGATGCTAAAAGTGCCATGAGAGAATTTGGTATTGGTGGTATTCCAATTGTGGATGAAAATAAAATTCTAAAAGGAATTGTTACCAATAGAGATTTACGTTTTGAAAAAAATGGTTCAAGACCTATTGTTGAGGTTATGACAAGCCAAAATCTGGTAACAGTTGCAGAAGGAACTTCACTAGAACAAGCAGAAGTAGTTTTACAAGGTCATAAAATTGAAAAATTGCCTGTAGTAAATGATAAAAATGAGCTTGTTGGTTTAATCACTTTTAGAGATATTACCAAGTTGACTCAAAAACCAAATGCCAATAAAGATAAATTTGGTCGTTTGAGAGTAGCAGCCGCTTTGGGTGTTACCGCCGATGCTGTTGAAAGAGCAAGTGCTTTAGTAAATGCAGGAGTTGATGCCGTAATTATCGATACAGCCCATGGACATACGAAAGGTGTGGTTGATGTATTGAAAGCGGTGAAAGCCAAATTCCCAGGACTTGATGTAATCGTTGGTAATATTGCCACTCCAGAAGCAGCTTTGTATTTGGTTGAAAATGGTGCCGATGGTGTAAAAGTTGGAATAGGACCTGGTTCTATTTGTACAACCAGAATCGTTGCAGGTGTTGGTTTTCCTCAATTTTCAGCAGTTCTTGAAGTTGCTGCAGCTATAAAAGGAACAGGAGTTCCCGTAATTGCTGATGGTGGAATTCGTTACACAGGGGATATTCCTAAAGCGATTGCCGCTGGTGCAGATTGCGTAATGCTAGGTTCATTATTGGCCGGTACTATGGAATCTCCAGGTGAGACCATTATTTTTGAAGGAAGAAAATTCAAATCATATAGAGGTATGGGTTCTGTTGAAGCGATGCAAGAAGGTTCAAAAGACCGTTATTTCCAAGACGTGGAAGACGATGTCAAAAAACTGGTTCCGGAAGGAATTGTTGGACGTGTACCTTACAAAGGAGAGTTGAACGAAAGTATGCAACAATTCATTGGTGGTCTTCGTGCCGGAATGGGTTATTGCGGTTCAAAAGACATTGCTACTTTGCAGGAAACTGGTCGTTTTGTTCGTATTACTGCTAGTGGTATCAACGAAAGTCACCCACATAATGTGACCATCACAAAAGAAGCTCCGAATTATTCGAGATAAAATAAGACGAAAGTCAAAAAGTAAAAAGGTGCAGGATTCAGTTCTTGCACCTTTTTTGTTTTTGCAACTATTGATGTTTTTTGGGCGTGACCCTTCGTGAAAAACTACGGGTCGGGCTTTCTGTTCCCGCTTTTTTTTATCCCTTTAAAAAAAGGAATAAAAAAAGAGCTCCACTGCAATCCCTCACGCAGAGCAGCTTTGAAGAAATAAATCAATTATTTTTTTAGAATTCCTTTCTCCACACTTTCGTTGATCAAATTCTCTGCATAGTTCCAAATGGTTGTTGAACCGTCTTTAATTGCCTTTTTCTTATCGTAAACTGTTTGAAACGGCACATTATATTCTGCCCAAGTTCCGCCATTGTTTGATGTGTTTTGTAGCAAAGGTTCAAACCTGTCCATCGATTTTGCAAATTTTGCTTCATCAGTCATACCTTCTTCAAATTCTTTCCAAATTGCAATAAATTCTTCTGCCTGTTCTGTCGGTAAAAGCCCAAAAATTCGTTCTGCTGCAATAAGTTCTTCGTCTGTATTTGTGTGGCTTTGTGTAGTGTCGTAAAGAAAAACATCACCTGCATCAATTTCTACGATGTCGTGGATTAAAACCATTTTCAAAACTTTGAGAACGTCAATTGGTTTGTCCGAATGTTCCGCTAATACAATTGTCATCATTGCTAAATGCCAACTATGTTCAGCGTCATTTTCGTTTCTGTTGCTGTTGAATAATTTAGTTTTACGTTGAATGTATTTCAACTTGTCAATCTCTTTTATGAAACTTACTTGTTTTAATAAATTGTCGGTTTGCATTGCTTTATAAATTTTGAAAGATTTTTTATTGTTACTAAGATGTTCTTTAAAATTGCCGCCAACGGCAGTCTGTGAAAAAACCGTCGTTTCTCCGCTTGTACTGGCAGGGAGCTAGGAGTTAGGATTTTTTTGCATTATCTGTAAAAGCAAAATTTAATCATGAGCCAAATCCGCCAATAGTTTTTTGTTCCCAACAATCCATAAAATATCATCTTTTTCCAGAATGACATTCGATTCTGGGTTTAAAGCACGGTTTCCTCTTTTTTCGATACCCACAATCAATCCTTGTGTTTTTTCACGTAGTTTAGATTCTTTGATGCTTTTACCTATAAAGGTGTGATTTTTTAATTCGATTTGGCGCAAAACAATGTCAGGTTCTACAACTTCTGGAGAAACGTCCATTTCGTGTTGATCTAAATATTTTTTAAATTCCTGTACTTGAGCATCAGTTCCAATAACACAAATCTCGTCTCCAGGAAAAACACGTTCGTTCCTGCTCGGTATATGTATAGTTATGTCACCCCGTTTTATTGAAACAATATTAATTCCTAAATTTTCCCTCATTTGAAGGTTTTTCAATGATTTGCCGGCTATATTGGATTCTGCCGCAATGTCAAATATTGCCATGTGACCGTCCCAGGGAGTTAAATCACTTCGGCTTCTTTTGGCTCTGGCAATTTCTCGGTCGTTTAAATTGGCTAGAAAATGATTTTCAATTTTATGGTACTGGATGTGGAGTTTTCTTTGAAAAATTAAATATATCACCACTGCAATTATGAATGCGATCAGAGCGATTTTTGGCGAGAAAAAAGTATTTAGCAATAAACCAATAAAGAAAATGGATAACACAATACGTATAAAAAACAGCATCGTCAAAGGTCCACGGGATTTGCGGTCCAGCATTAATTGTTCGACTTCATTGGTGGCGACTCTTCGAAAAGCAAGCGCCCACAAAAATGGAGCTACTATCCCCAATGTGATTAATGCTCCTATTGTATTTCCCAAATGATAATCTTCAACTAAAGGCAATATGAAACGGGACGAAAGTAAGATGACGGCAAGAATGATTACGACAAGCACAATCACCTGAATTAAAAAAGCATTAATAACCGTTTGCCATAAACTAACCGTTTTTATCGCTTGTGTACTGGCTGAATAGCGTTCAATTCGTTTGGTCCATTTTCGGGGTAAGTTAT
Organism: Flavobacterium sp.; assembly: GCF_035760125.1. Taxonomy (GTDB): domain Bacteria; phylum Bacteroidota; class Bacteroidia; order Flavobacteriales; family Flavobacteriaceae; genus Flavobacterium. Next base: position 58 of record NZ_DASTTN010000094.1, on the reverse strand, counting down.
GTGCCAAATATTCTGAAAAAGGGAGTGAATATTTAATCATAAACGGAGTCGTAAATAC
>NZ_DASTTN010000093.1:0-2061 GCF_035760125.1 Flavobacterium sp. | reverse complement strand
ATATCAATGGGTTTTGACAAGTCAACTTCAATAATTTGGTCATTATGTTCGATAGTAGTCTTCATAAAACTAGTAAAGCGGTTTAGGATATTTTTGTTTAAAATTAAAAACTATTTCCGAAGCGCCATTTTTTTGCAAATAATCTAATTTTTCCATTGCTTCGGCAATATCTGGAATTTCACCTTTTTTAACCCACCACATCGCAGTAGAAACTTGTCCAAAAGTTTGAAACCATTCTTTTCTGCGTTTTAAAAACTCCGAATGAAAGGTTTTATACATATAGTGTTCCAAGGTTTCAATACTTTCCCAAATAGAAAAATTCACAATGATTTGTTCATCATTATACGGATTCAAATTTGTTGCATTGTTGTCTTCATCTTTTAATCGCCATACAAACCCATCGCTGTTTTCGGCAATTTCATTGACTTTGTCTAGATTATCAACAAATTCTTTCATAATTGGGTCGTCAATGTTTACCCCTTTCATTCTAGCAATATTTATTTCTGCAAGTTGATATTCTGCCATTTTCATTCTTTAAATTTGACAATTAAAGCTTTACCCTTGTGGTTAAGCCTATTCCAAATTTAAATAAAATAAGTCTGACGCAATTCCATCTGTCAGAAATTTTCCTTTTGGGGTTGGTTTCAAAATAGCATTGTCAATATAAAGTAAATCATCATTTATAAATTTCTGCACTTGCTTATGCAGATACTCAAGATATTCACTTCCGAATTCGGTTTCGATTCGATTCAAAGAAACGCCCCAAATCGTCCTCAAACCAGTCATAATATATTCATTATAACGGTCGGTAACAGACAATATTTCAATTTCATTCGGCAGTTTATCTTCCTGAATGGATTTTAAATAAATAGAATTATTTGAAACGTTCCAGCTTCGGGAAATCCCATCATAACTATGTGCTGAAGGACCAATTCCTAAATATTTTTTTCCTAACCAATAGGCTGAATTGTTCTTTGAAAAATAATTGGCTTTTCCAAAATTGGACAATTCATAATGGATAAAATCATTCGCTTCCAATATTTCTACCAAAATTGCAAAGTGTTCCTGAGCCGATTCGTCATTGGGTTTGGCTATTTTTCCGGTTTGTATAAGTTTGTTCAAAGCTGTTTTTGGCTCGACAGTCAATGCATAACTCGAAATATGCGGGATTCCAAAAGACAAAGCCGTTTCAATGTTTTGTTTCCATTTCTCGTTGCTCATTCCCGGAATTCCATAAATCAAATCGAGAGAAATATTATCGAAGTATTGTGTCGCTTCCTCCAAACACTTTTTGGCTTCAACCGAATTATGCGCACGATTCATCATTACCAAATCGTCTTCAAAGAACGATTGGATTCCGATGCTTAAACGGTTAATTGGACTTTTCGCCAATTCAATTATTCGTTCGCTTGACAAATCATCTGGGTTAGCTTCGAGCGTTATTTCGGGATTTTCTGCAATTACATAATTTTTAAATACTTCAGAAATTAAAAAATCTATTTCTGTCGTAGTCAATACAGAAGGAGTTCCTCCACCAAAATAAATAGTTTCTATAACCTCATTTTCGAACTCACTTTTACGCATTTGCAATTCTTTGGCGATAGCCAAAACCATCTCTTCTTTCTTCTTCATTGAAGTCGAAAAGTGAAAATCACAGTAATGACAAGCCTGCTTGCAGAAGGGTATGTGTATATAGATTCCTGACATAATTTAGTTTTCAGTTGCAGATTCCAGTCATTGAGACTGATCACCGACCACTATTTTTTAACTCTCTCTTCATTTTGCTTCACAAAAGCATCCCAACCCGAATAACTTTTTCCTGCAACTATTTTCCCTGAATTAAAAAAATGACAAACAGCAGCTGCCAACCCATCGGTGCTATCCAAGTTTTTAGGCAATTCTTTCAGACCTAATAATTGTTGGAGCATTTTGGCTACTTGCTCTTTGCTGGCATTTCCATTTCCGGTGATGGCCATTTTTATTTTTTTGGGTTCGTATTCGGTAATTGGAATATCTCTGGAAAGTCCTGCTGCCATTGCCACACCTTGTGCACGACCTAGC
>NZ_DASTTN010000092.1:0-3551 GCF_035760125.1 Flavobacterium sp. | reverse complement strand
TAAATTTATAAAAAGTAATAAATCATTTTTTAAATATATAAAGAACTTTTTGATTTAAAACCCTTAATACTATATAAATAATTTAATGCTGCGAAGTTATGTATATTTTTTTTGAAGGACAAACAACAATACTATAAAATGATTATTTTAACGTTGAAATTTACTTTTTTTACAAAAAAACAATCTAATTCCTACAAATAAATAAAATGAATTTTGTTTAAAATTTCAATATAATCACTTTGACAAAGGTACTGTTTTTTTATAAAAATGATATATTTCAATAAGGATTAAGATTATTTGCATGTTTTTTATTAAAATACATAAAAGACAACTGGTGTAAATCAAAAAAAACCCTCAATATCAACTGATATGAGGGCTTCTGTGGTCCCACCTGGGCTCGAACCAGGGACCACCTGATTATGAGTCAGGTGCTCTAACCAGCTGAGCTATAGGACCGGTTAAGAGTTTGCAATATTACTACATTTTTTTTATTGCTACAAGTATTTTCAAGGTAGATTTTTGAATAGTTTTATGACTAAAGAGAATCTATTTTGAAAATGACTGATTATGAATTGACTAAATTATTATTTTTTTTATTTTATTTCTTGACATAGCTCAATTAATACTCCATTGGTCCCCTTTGGATGCAAAAAAGCAACCAATTTATTGTCGGCTCCTTTTTTTGGGGTTTCATTTAGAACTGTAAATCCTTCTGATTTTAGGCGTTCGATTTCGTAGAGGATGTCTTCAACATCAAAGGCAATATGATGGATTCCCTCTCCTTTTTTTTCGAGGAACTTGGCTATGGGGCTTTCGGGATTGGTGGCTTCGAGGAGTTCTATTTTATTGGGGCCATTCTTGAAGAAGGATGTTTTTACGCCTTCGCTGGCGACTTCTTCCTGTTTGTAGGCGGGTGCGCCAAATAGTTTTTCGAATAACAAATTGGATACTTCAAGGTTTTTGACTGCGATGCCAATGTGTTCTATTTTTCTCATTATGTGATGTTTTGTGTTTTTGTTTTTTGAATTGTTCCAAAAAAGGACTATTGTTTCTCTTTAGCCCTGATGGAAGCGGCATCTCCCGATTTAGAAAAACAAGACTTTTTTAATCGTAGTTTTTGTTAATCGGGAATATAGCGGACAACAGGAACTTTGTCTCTTGAAAAAGCCTAATCTTTCGCTCCTAAAATCATAAAACAAATATAAAAAACTTTATGAGTTTATGACTTTGTAAGGTGGTCTCTCAAAAAAATAGTATTTTTGCACTATGGAAACAAATAGACAGAAAAAAATAGGCGGGGTTATCCAAAAAGATTTGGTTGATATTTTGCAAGGTGAAGTGAGAAAAAATGGAATTACAAATTTGATAATTTCAGTATCCAAGGTTACGGTGACTACAGATTTGTCTGTGGCGACGGTGCATTTAAGTATTTTTCCTCAAGAAAAAGCAGCGGAAACGTTGGTGGGAATTAAGGCTAATTCGACTTTGATTAAACACGATTTATCGCAAAGAGTGCGTTTGCAATTGCGTAAAGTGCCAAATTTGGTTTTCTTTATTGATGATTCTTTGGATTATATCGAGAAGATTGATAATGCCTTGAAAAATCAAGAAAACCCGATTGAGAATAGAGATTTGTTGGACAAACGCAGATTTCAATAAGATTTGAATTTCCCTCTTTACATAGCCAAGCGGTATATTTTTAGCAAAAGTAAAAATAATGCTATCAATATCATTAATCGTATTGCTAGTATGGGGATTATTGTGGGAGCAATGGCATTGTTTGTCGTGCTCTCTGTTTTTACGGGGTTAAAGGAATTTAGTCTTTCGTTTACAAATGATATTGATCCCGATCTTAAAGTAAGCAGTACGTTGGGAAAATCTTTTTTTATTGTACCAAAACAAGAAAAAGAGATTAAAGGAATTGAAGGTGTAGCTTCCTATTCTAAAGTTATAGAAGAGCGGGTGTTGTTTACTTTTAACGGAAAGCAAGAGGTTACTTTTCTAAAAGGTGTTGATTCTACTTTTAACACCGTTAGCGATTATAATAAAAAACTATACAATGGACAATGGCTAAAGCCCGATACTTATCAGGTAGTTATCGGATATGGTATTGCTCAAAAATTCTCTATGGGTCTGCTGGATTACAATAATCCCTTTGAGGTTTTTGTTCCAAAACCCGGCAAGGGAGCTATTGAAAATCCTGCTCAGGCTTTTAATAAGACCGATGTTTTTCCGGTCGGAATTTATGCAATCAGCGAAGATTTGGATTCTAAATATGTGTTTGCCGATTTGGGTTTGGCGCAAGAATTGTTGGAATACAAGACCAATCAGATTTCGGGTCTTGAAATTAAATTAAAACAAGGTGCTGATGAAAGTTCTGTTATCGCGAAACTCCAATCTATTTTTAAAAATAAAATTACCATAAAAAACAAGGAACAGCTGAATGAAGCCTTGTATAAAATGCTGAATACCGAAAATATAGCGGTGTATTTGATATTTACTTTAGTGATTATTGTGGCGCTTTTTAACTTGATTGGAGCGCTTATCATGATGATTTTGGATAAAAAAGGAAATCTAAAAACACTTTTTAATCTAGGAACTAATATCAAGGATTTACGGAATATATTTTTACTGCAAGGAACTCTGTTGAGTGTTTTTGGCGGAATTATCGGGTTGTTATTGGGTGTTGTTTTTGTTGTATTACAGCAACAGTATGAACTCATAATGATAACCCCCACACTGGCTTATCCAGTGGTTTTTACCATAGAAAATATACTTATTGTAATGGCTACTATAATAACGCTTGGCTTTATTGCTTCATTAATTGCGAGCAGCCGAGTGAGTAAGAAGTTGCTGGACTGAGTATTTCTAGCTCATTGAAATACCACCTAGGTGCATTTTTAAACAACCTCATAATCTGCATAAGCCTCTTCGATTTCATTCAAAACAGCGAATAATTCTTCTGGACGGTCTAGGGTAACTAATTTTTGTTTGTACGTTTTGAAAGAATGAATTCCTTTGAAATAATTGGTATAGTGAGGACGCGTTTCTACAATTCCAAGTCTTTCTCCTTTCCATTCCATTGCCCAAGTAAGGTGATTGCGTACGGCTTCGACTCTGTCGGCAACGGTAGGTTTTTCTAAATGTTCACCTGTTTTGAAGTAATGCTTGATTTCGTTAAAAATCCATGGATAGCCAATAGCGGCGCGACCAATCATTATTCCGTCGATACCGTATTCGTTTTTGTAATGCAATGCTTTTTCGGGAGAATCAATGTCGCCATTTCCAAAAATAGGCATTGTGATTCTCGGGTTGTTTTTGACGCGGGCAATATGTGACCAATCTGAATGACCTTTGTACATTTGGGCTCGGGTTCTGGCGTGAATGCTTAAAGCGGCTACACCAATATCTTGTAAACGCTCGGCAACCTCATCAATATTTATAGAACTATCATCCCAACCCAAACGGGTTTTTACGGTAACAGGCAAATGGGTGCTGTCGATAACGGCTTGAGTCAAGCGAATCATTAAATCTACATCTTTAAGAACTCC
>NZ_DASTTN010000091.1:0-9217 GCF_035760125.1 Flavobacterium sp. | reverse complement strand
ATATTCAGAAAGGAATGGAAATTCCGGAAGGCGCGCCAAAATCGGTAGTGGAAATGATTTTCATCTACAAAGTAAACGGAGTTGACAAAGAATTTTCGGAGAAAGACTTGGCTAATATTCCTGCAGGAGCAACCTTTGTAGACAGAAAAGACAAAGTAATCACAGAAGGTTACGTTCCTCCTATTCATGATTTTGTCATGGAAAAAGACGGATCCGATTATAAGGAAGAACTATTGCAAGAACCTAAATTATTAATGGTTGTTGCCTATGATTTGGCTCTTGCCAATGCAGATGGTCTTGCGAAGATGGAGCAAATCAGTAAAAGCGCTTCCGCAAAAGGCTATAAAACGATTGGGATGACAGCTTCTGCACCAGAAGAAATTGCAAAAATCAAAAAACAATACGGTATCACTTTCGATTTTTATTTCTGTGACGCCATTCCGTTAAAAACTATCGAAAGAGCCAATCCAAGTTTCGTAATTCTTGAAAAAGGAACCGTAAAACAAAAAGTACATTACAACGATACTGAAGATTTAGCTTTTTAATTTCAAACTATATAATAAAAAAAGTAATAACCTTGTGGGAATATCATTTTCCTACAAGGTTTTTTTATTGGTAATAAATCAAAATTAAATCATAAAAAATATCAACTATAACGATATTGTAACCAATTTTAAAGATTTTCACATTAAAATTCCAAAATCAGTTTATCAAATTTAAATTTCTTTGGTTAACTTTGTGAAAATTAATTTTTAAATGAAATCGCTAAGATTCCAAAACACCAAAAGCAATAAAGAATAGCGATTCCATATTCCAATAAAAACAAGTATTTACTTCATATGAAAAAAATAGCCCTTTTAATTATTGCTTTTGCAACATTTTCTTGTACCCAAGCTCAGAAAACTGAGTTCTCCAAAAAAGCACTTTCCGAAACTTTATTATCTACAGACGGAAATCAAATTAAATTTAAAGATATCCTAAAAAACCAAAAAGGTAAAACTACCATTATAGAATTTTGGGCATCTTGGTGTGGTGATTGCGTAAAGGCAATGCCAAAACTAAAAGAACTTCAAGCCAACAATCCAGACGTATCTTATGTGTTTATGTCAATGGATAAAACCGCTGATAAATGGAAAGCAGGCATCGAAAAACACGAACTAAACGGTTTGCATTTCATGGCAAATGACGGTATGAAAGGTGTTTTTGGTAGCGCAATTGATTTGGATTGGATTCCGAGATACATCATTATCGATAAGACAGGAAAAATTGTTGTTTATCGCGCTATAGAAACTGACTTTGATAAAATAAATGCAACGCTAAAACAATTGCAATAGAAGTTTAAAAGTCGATTTCATTGACAGTTATAATGATAAATTAAAATACGAATTAATCAGAAAATAAAACTATAAATACTACAAAAAATGAGAAAGAAGATTGTTGCAGGAAACTGGAAAATGCATAAAAATGCGGTACAAACTAAAGAATTATTGAATGAACTATTGACTCAAATTCCAGCTGAAACTGCTGCACAAGTAATTGTCGCTCCAACATTTGTGAACTTGGCTTCGGCAGTAGAAAACTTAACACACTCTAATATATATGTTGCTGCACAAAACTTACACCAAGCAGAAAGCGGCGCTTTTACAGGCGAAATATCTGCAGATATGCTTAAAAGTGTAGGTGTAAATACAGTGATTTTAGGTCACTCAGAACGTAGAGCTATTTTTCATGAAACTGACGCTTTAATTGCAAGCAAAGTAGATACAGCCTTGAAACACGATATGACCGTAATTTTTTGTTTTGGTGAAGAATTAAAAGATCGTCAATCTGGAAACCACTTCAATATTGTTGAAAACCAATTGAGAGATGGTTTATTCCATATTGAAGCCAAAAATTGGGAAAAAATTGTATTGGCATATGAGCCAGTTTGGGCTATTGGAACAGGAGAAACTGCTTCTCCAGAACAAGCACAAGATATGCATGAATTCATCAGAGAAACAGTTCGCAAAGCTTTTGGAAGCGATATCGCAGAAGATGTTACTATTCTTTACGGAGGAAGTGTAAAACCAGACAATGCAAAAGAAATCTTCTCTAAACCTGATGTTGATGGCGGACTTATTGGTGGTGCTGCCTTAAATGCAAAAGATTTCATTACTATTGTAACGTCTATCTAAAAATTGAAAAATATATTTCAGCTTTTCAAAAGTTGAAAATGCTTTTTAAATATCACAAAAAACCTGTTCGTTTATTTGAACAGGTTTTTTTTATTTATTCATTATCCTTAAAGATAAATTTGAAATTCTTGAATAAATCCTCGAAATTTGCCAGCCTTAAATACTTACAACAACTTAGAGAATCAAATGGGAATCCAGAAAAAAATTAAAACAAAATCAGATAAAATATGGCAAAAATGGTCCATTGCCTTCCGAATTATTCCAGTAATCCTTTTTGTAGCACTACTTAAATTTTTATCCTATCATTTTGAGTTGGAAGTTCTGGAATTAAACGCTCTTTTTACCAGTTTAATTGCTGGAACCATTTTCCTGATCGGTTTTCTTATCAGCGGAGTTCTTTCGGATTATAAAGAAAGTGAAAAACTGCCAAGTGAACTTTCGGCGTCAATAAAATCTTTATATGATGATGCTTATACCATTTACAAAAGCAAAAATTCTCAAAACGCGTTTCAATTTATTGCGTTCCAAAAAACATTCACCAATTTCTTGATGGACTGGTTTTACAAAAAAGAAACCACTACATCAATACTGGACAAAATAAGTCAAATGAATGATTTTATTATCGAATTAGACAACGAAGGCATACAACCAGGGTATCTCATCAAAATAAAAAATGAGCAAAACAACATTCGCAAAATGATATTACGAATTGATACCATCAGGGAAACAAACTTTATCGGTTCGGCTTATGCAATTCTGGAAGCAATGGGATTTTTGATTGCATTATCTTTGATTATCATCAAAATTGAACCTTTTTATGTTGCATTATTTTTCACCTTACTCGTAACCTTTTTAATTTCCTATATGTTTTTATTAATCAAAGATCTTGATAATCCTTTTGATTATGTCGAAAACGGGGAAAGCGGAACAGAAATTTCATTAAAACCTATTCACGACCTCATAAAGGCATTCAAAAAATTATAATATTAATTCAGAAAACAAATACCAAATGCAGTGCAAAATAATTTGCGCTGCTTTTTTTTACCAATCAAAATAGTTTGGCATCATTATTGAAAAGTACTAAATACAAAAAAGGTTTGAAGTTTCAGATCGAGTAATACTCAATGCCAAAAGAATTATTGCAGAAGAAAGTTTATTACTCGATCTTGTTTCAAAACTCATAATTATTAAGAATGTTTTCTCACTCAATAGTTTCATAAAGAAAATCTTTATGCCAAAAAGAGATCAAGAAACGTTCAGTCGAATTCATTAAGCCCGATTTGCCCAAAAATCAAAATAAAAAAAGGAAACAACGTTTCCTTTTTTTTGCTTTTAGGAGTTAACTAAAAACCATAAAAATTACAAATAGACTTTATCTCAATGATTTTAATTGATCAATCGCATATTGGTTGGCAGGATCAATACCTAATGTTTTACTAAAAACATCTTTTGCTTTGACCTTATCGGTAACAACATAAATAATACCCAAATTATTATAGGCTTCCACTAATTTTGACTTCATTCCTTTGGTGGCTAGCTCAGCAGAATCTTTTTTGTTAGCCGTAGTTATGAAATCCTCATAGTTTCTAGCAACCAGAGAATCATTTTTCAGTAACACTTGAATTCTGGCTTTAAAAAGATACGCATCCTGTGTTGATGGCGAAGCTTTAATAATTATGTCTAATGAAATATCAGCTTTTTTTAATTGCTCGATTTGTTGTGGATTCAAATTTTCAAGACCATTACAAGACCAATACACTGATGAAGCAAAAAAGAAATTATCCATTAGGAATGATTTTGTTTCTGTGTTTACAATTGCAATTTCATAAACGGAAGCAGCTTGGGCATATAATTTTTTCTCATACAATTTCTTAGCCAAGTCTGGAAGTTCGCCAGCAATTGCAGGACTCATATCAAATGCTTTCTTGAAATCCAAAATTCCATTATCAATAAGCGAGTTATCAACAGGAGTCAAACTTAATGCTTTTCCCAATTTTGAAGCACCAATATAAAAATAATCTCTTCCAATTACTCTATTCGAAGGATTCGAAACATAGGATGCTAATGAACTTATAGCTGTGTCAAAATTATTATTGTAATAAGCTGAATAACCCAAATAACGATAAATTCTTGGATTAACTTTATCCAGTTTACTCATTTCATTAGCTTCTGCCTCAAGAGCTTTATAATCTTTGGCAAGAATAAGAAAATCAGCATGACGCATACGAGACTCCAATGAATAATCAGTTAAGGACATGTATTTTTCGTAAAAAGCCAATCCTTTTGAGATATGAGCGTCGTAATTCCCAGCATCATTTAAAGCCCAAAGATATTGGGTTTCGGCAAGTTCACGATACACAGGTCCGTAATTCGCATTTAAAGCAATTACTTCGTCAAATGCATTTAAAGCAATAGGAAAGTTGTGGGCGTTTTTGATTAATGTACCCAAGCCCATTTTGGCTCTTAGTAATGTATTGTCCAATCTAAAAGCTTCGCGATAGCACTCATAAGCCTCATTTTGCTTTTTATTGAACTTGTAAGCATCGCCCAAAGCCAATAAAACATCGGTATTTGCTGGATCAATCAATCTGGATTTGCTCAAAATCTCAATTGCTTTTTTGTAATTCGGATGCTCTGAATAAGTATAAGCTTTGCCAATATATACTGTTTCTTCCAAATCCCTTTTGCTACTATTTTGCGTAGCTAATGCAAAATTTTTCTCTGCTTCGACAATATCTCCTTTATCCAATGCGATATAACCTAATCCTATATAACTAAAATTTCCTTTAGTGGAACAAGTAATTCCAACATCAAAATGTTTTTTGGCTGCTTCATAATCTCCTTTCAATAGACAAACATTGCCCAAAAGAAATTTAGCGTAACCATCAGTGGGTTTTGAGGTGGTAATGGTTTCCAAAGTATTTTTTGCTACTTCATATTGTTCGGCATCAATAGCGTTTTTCGCTTGTTTTATATCTTGCGCCTGTCCCCAAAAAACAAAAAACAGTGTTGCGACGGTATAAATAAAAACTTTTTTCATGGTAGATATAATTAATTTGAATATTAAAATAGTGCTGTAGTAAATTGGTATAAAACAACACTACAAATATAAAATAATATTAAACAAAAACAGTATATTTTATTGATTAAATATCTGTAATTCAGTTAGTTATATTTTTAAAAACATGATAAAAGTCATTTTTTTTTATTCCAAAAAAAAGTATAACTATGACGTAAAAAGAAGAATAAAAATTAAGAATAAGTCTTTTATCGACCACAAAAAAAACACTAATCCCTCATATTTAGATCATTAACACAAACTTCCATTATTATAATTGCACAGATAAAAAATCAGAAACAATCTTACTTAAAGCAGAGCTCATTTTTATAATTTATTAAAATCAATGCCTCAGGAAAACTAAGCCAAAAACATTCTGTCAAAATATTTTTAAAATTCAAAGAAGGATTGCATCCTATTGTTACCTTTGCAAAAAAATTAAACATGTCAAATATTTATATAGGGTATCATTTTTCAATTGAGCCAAAGGAGCTAGGATCGGAAATACTAATTGCTGAATTAGGCGAAAAAGCTTTTGAAAGCTTCACTGAAACCGAAACTGGCATTTCTGCTTTTGTGCAAAAGGACCTTTGGGACGAAACAATATTGGAAGACATTCAAATATTACAATCGGAAGAATTCAAAATCAATTATACTTTTGAAGAAATCGAACAAGTAAACTGGAATGAGGAATGGGAAAAGAATTTTGAACCTATAGATGTGGAAGGAAATTGTCATGTTCGAGCACCATTTCATCCTAAAACGGATGCAGAGTATGATATTGTAATCGAGCCAAAAATGAGCTTTGGAACAGGACATCATGAAACGACACACATGATGATTCAACATTTATTAGAAATGGATGTTACCGGCATGAAAACACTGGACATGGGTTGTGGCACAGCAATTCTTGCCATTCTTGCCGAAATGAAAGGAGCGCAACCTATAGACGCTATTGACATTGACAACTGGTGTTACCTAAATTCCATTGAAAATGCTGAACGTAACAATTGTAAACACATTACGGTTTACGAAGGAGATGCAGCTTTATTAAAAGACAAAAAATACGATTTGATAATAGCCAACATCAACAGAAACATTTTGTTAAACGATATGCAAAGTTATGTTGACAGTTTAAATGCAGGCGGAACTATATTATTTAGTGGTTTCTATGAAGAAGACATTCCTTATATTGACACATCTTGCACAGAAAAAGGATTAACTTATGTAAAAAAGTTTCAAAGAAACAACTGGGTATCAATAAAATACGTAAATTAGTATTTCCTTTTTTATAAATCAACAAAGTACAAAAACCTAAAAGCATGAGTACAATAGAGAAAGTAAAAGAAAGAACCCGAGAGGAGGAAGTTACAACCAAAAACAATGAAATAATAGTTTACAATGACGATGTAAACACTTTTGACCATGTCATTGATACTTTAGTTCGTGTTTGCGGGCACACTCCTATTCAAGCAGAACAATGTTCATTAATTGTACATTACAACGGTAAATGCACCGTAAAGACGGGAGAATATGATAAATTAAGAGTGCAATGCTCTAGATTACTTGAAGCTGGCTTAACTGCCGAAATAATCTAAATTATACAATACTATTTCCAAAAATTAGTTATTTATTAAACCTACTTGAGCAAGTACAATCTCAAGTAGGTTTTTTTATGTTTTCTCAGTACTTGAACTAATTTTGAAACCCAAAAATCCCTCCAACAACTTTATTACCCTTAAAAACCCTCATTATTGAATACTTAAAACTACCCATAAAAAAATAGTAAAAATCACAATATTTTAAACAATTATTCTATATTTGAGCAAAAATACCCCTCAAATGGAAGAATACGGTAAAATATTAGTTTTTGTGATGCCTGTTTTTTTGATATTAATTATAATTGAAAAAATATACGGCCATTATAAAGGAGAAGACACCTCACCAAATATGGATTCGGTTTCGAGTATTAGCTCGGGAATGGTCAATTCTGTCAAAGATGTTCTTGGACTTAGCGTTACGTTAGTCTCTTACGAATGGTTTGAAACCAAGTTTGCCATAATTCATTTGGATGCTACCATTTGGGCTTACATCATTGGATTTATCGTCATTGATTTTTACGGCTATTGGAGTCATCGTCTGTCTCACCAAATTAATTTTTTATGGAACAAACACGCAATTCACCACAGTAGTGAAGAATTTAATCTAGCTTGTGCTTTGCGTCAAACAGTTTCGAGTTTTGTCAATCTATTTACATTTTTATTGATTCCAGCGGCTCTATTGGGCGTACCACCAAGGGTAATTGCGATAATACTGCCTATTCATTTATTTTTACAATTTTGGTACCATACCAAACATATCAAAAAAATGGGTTTTCTGGAACAAATACTTGTTACGCCCTCACATCATCGTGTTCATCATGCGATAAACCCAATTTATATGGACAGAAACCATTCGCAAATATTCATTATTTGGGATAAACTTTTTGGCACTTTTCAGGAAGAATTAGATTCGGTTCCCCCAGTTTTTGGAATTACGAGACCAGCACAAACATGGAATCCCTTTCGCATTAACTTCCAGCACTTGTGGTTATTGATTACCGATGCTTGGCGTTCCGAAAAATGGAAAGACAAACTCACCATTTGGTTCAAACCCACAGGTTGGAGACCAGAAAACTTCGAAGAAAAATACCCCGTAAACAAAATCACCGACGTCTATACCTATGAAAAATACGGAACACGACATTCCAATAAGTTAATGTATTGGTCATTATTTCAAGCCATGTTTACTTTATTACTTATTACCTATATGTACAATTCGATTGCGATTATTGGCTTACCAAACGTATTCGCATATGGTGCTTTTATATTCTTAACCGTTTACAGCTACACCGAATTGATGGATGCCCGAAAAATTTCATTGCTTTGGGAAGGAATCCGCTTTTTTGCGGGAATAGCAATCATTGCTTATCTTGGTGACTGGTTTGGTATCAATACACTTTTCCCTTTTGCCTCCTACATCATAATTGGGTATCTCGTTTTATCACTATTGGTTACATTTTATTTTGTAAACACCAATTTTGATGCAGAAAAATCAATTGTGGCAACTTCTTAAAAATAATCTATGCAATCATCTTTACTTCTCAAAACCTATATCGGTTTTGCTATCATTTACCTTGGTATTCAATTTCTTAATCTAGAAGGATTCGACTTTTATATGAAACCTATTTTGCTTCCTATTTTAATGGGAGCAGTTATAGTTTCTGAAAGTTTTCCAACCAAAAAAATCCTTTTAACAGCATTGACATTTTCCTGGATAGGCGATATTATTTTGCTTTTTACAGATAGAGGAGAACACTATTTCATCTTCGGGCTATTGGCTTTTCTTATATCACATTTGGTTTATATTGCCCTTTTCAGCAAACAACAAAACACAAGAATCAACAATAATAAAACCCTGTTTTGGATTGGTATTTTAGCTATTTTAGCCTATTTCGTTTTTATGATAGACACTTTATTCCCTAAATTGGGACCATTAAAAATTCCAGTTTTGGTCTATGCGGTCGTGATTACCACCATGCTTTTCTTTGCTTTCAAAGGCAGTTTAAAATGGTCTATTCCTGCAAACAATTACATCCTTATCGGTGCGATTGTATTTGTAAGTTCGGATAGTATTTTGGCTTTCAACAAGTTTTACGCACCAATTGCGCACGCTTCATTTTACATTATGGCGACCTATTGCCTTGCTCAATATTTAATTGTGGCTGGGATTTTAAAGTTGAATTCCAAAATATAAAATAACATTTAGGGCGTGCCACCATTAAGAAAAGAGACCTAATTTAGACTACACTTATTCGACCTCTTTCCTTAATGCTGTCGGGCTATCCGTGCTACTTCGGTAGCTTGCTTCAAATGAAATTCACTGAACTCATATGAAAATATATGTATAGTGAAGTAATCCCTCACGCTCACCTAAGACAAGACAA
>NZ_DASTTN010000090.1:0-3238 GCF_035760125.1 Flavobacterium sp. | reverse complement strand
AAAACTATCCTTTGCCTATAGATATTGCACTGCCTATTTATTCCTGGGGCATTCATATAAGGGATGGGAAAATAATTGGTTTAAGAAACAAAATTGACATCAATAATTTAAAAAATAACAGTAGTTTTGTTCTTACAAAAGACAATTTGTTTACCATTACAAGTTCCAATTTTAAAGACGGTGTTTTTTATAAGCAAAACGATCAAATAAAAATAGAAAAAATATCAGAAAACGATTTGCTCGAAATGGCAGATGATCTTGAAGAAAATACAACTCAAAATCCAAAAGAAATTATCTTTTATGATCTTGATGAATTCAATTTAAAAAATTATGAAGAAGGACTTTTTAAAAAAATTATTGATTGCTTTTAGTACACTTACCCTTTTAGTTTACGGTACTATTTATGCTTGCGCAGATGGAGATTGGGGCTGGTCATTTGACTCCAACTTCACACCCGAAACTTTTGTGGATAAATCTTACTCTCCACTTTTCTTATCTACTGATGTTTTTTATGGAATTGGTTTTGACACTGAACACCGTACACGATTCAACTCCGAGAATATAAAAGATTGGTCTACCTATCTTGAAGGCAAAATAAACGAAAAAGACTTAACCTTTTTCTTAACTGATTCAAGCAGTACAGATGTAGCCGACTTGAATATTTATTATAAAAAAGGAAAAACAAATAAATGGACTGAAAAATGGAATAAAAAATTCAACATAAATGATAGTAAAGTAAAGGACTTTCTAATATTTTTGGGTGATGCTCAAATTGTTGAAACCTATTCTACCCAACAATTCGATTCTTGGAATTATGACGAAACAACAAAACCTCAGCTTCTAACTGATGGCAATTGGATCAAATCAATTGAAAAAAAATACAGCGACACTAAAGACCCTTTCCTGAAAAACAGGTATTGGTTTTTGGCTGTTAAAGCTAGTTTTTACAGTGATCGTCAGGTAAATGTTGTTTCTTTCTTTTATCAGACAGAAAAATCAATTCCAAAAAACACTTTGTATTACAGAGCATTGGCCTACGTAGCCGGAGTAGAATACAAACAAAAACATTATGCCAAATCCAATTTTCTCTATAGTCAGGTTTTTGATAAATGCCCAACTATGAGAGTGGTTTCTGCATATTGTTTTCATCCACAAGAACAAAAAGACTGGAAGCAATCGTTGTCAATGGCTAAAACAGATGATGAAAAAGCAGCGCTTTGGGCTATTCAAGGCTATTATAATGACGATGAAAAAGCCATAGCCGAAATTTACAAACTGCAACCAAAAAACCAACACCTTGATTTTTTATTGACCCGATTAATCAATAATCAGGAAAACAAAATAGACCATTCTTTCAAAGACAAAACGGTACTTGAAAACAAAAAAAGAACCAAAGATAGCATCCACAAATCGACAATCAATTTGGTTACCAAAATTGCAGAATCAAACAAAACATCCAAACCTTATTTATGGAACGTGGCTGCAGGTTATCTGGAATCCCTAAACGGAAACTTCAAGCAAGCCGATAAAAATTTTGACAAAGCCGAAAGTAAAATGCCGAAAACTCCTTTGGCAATTAATCAAGTAAGATTGTTACGTTTTGTAAATAACCTCAGCAAAATAGACCAATTGAATCCAGAAAACGAAAAAACCATCTTGGCCGATTTATCCTGGTTGTATTCTGAATTGCCTAAAAATGCAATTGAAAATTTCCGCTATGAAAATGCTTCCGCCTGGAGCAAAAACTATTTGGCAGCATTATACCGCTCTCAAAAAAATACTGTAATGACCGAAATTTTCAATCATGAATCTAGTTTTTATGACAATGAAAAACAACTGCTCGATATGAAGGCTTTTTTATCCAAAGCAAACAAAACCGAAATAGAAAAAATTGGTTCGTCCTTTTATGAAATTAAACTGGCAGACATAAACTACTTTCAAGGAGTTAAAGCCACTTTCGAAAACATAATCCCAGAAGCCATTGCTTTTATAAAACAATCGGATAAACTTCAAAACACCGTTTTTTATGGAAACCCATTTCTGGGAAATATCAAAGACTGCCACGATTGCGACCATCAAGCCGCACAAAAAAAGAAATATACTATGCTTGATTTCCTAACCATTATCCAAAAAATGCAGGACAATGTAAGTAAGGGAGTTGATGTGTACAACAACAGTCTTTTACTGGGAAATGCATTTTACAACATTACCCATTTTGGCAACGGCCGATTGTTTTATGAAGGAAATATTGCTGGATATGGTTCAACACCCGACTTTTTCAGAGATCCAATTCGAGATATGATTACCAACTGTTCTTTGGCGAAAGCCTATTATGAAAAAGCATTTTCAGCTTCTAAAAACAATGAACAAAAAGCAAAAACCCAATATATGATGGCCAAATGCGAACGCAACGACTATTACAACAAAAAATACTATTCACTTAATTTATCCACTTGGGACATTCAGGACGACAAAACTAATTTTATTGCTTGGCAAGGATTCAAAAACATAAAAGCCAATTATTCAAAAACCAAGTACTATAAAGAAATCATCAACGAATGTGGGTATTTCAAAACCTATGCACAAAAATAGTTCTAAAAATTATTTAGGCGTGCCACCATAAAGAAAAGGGACTAAATCATCGTACTGGTGATTCGGTCCCTTTTCTTTATGCTGTCGGGCTATCCGAGCTACTTCGGTAGCCTGCTCCTATCCCTCACGCGCAAGATCTTTAGTGTAAATTAGATATTCAATCTTTTAATCACCAACTCCATAATCAAGAATGTGCCATTGCCATACAAACAATGCTAATCTTGGCACCTGGAATTTTCAACAATGCTTTTGAACAGGCTTCGAGAGTTGCTCCCGTTGTCAACACATCATCAATCAACAAATAATGCTTATTAGTGTCTTCTTCTGTGAAGGCAACATCAAAAACCGTTTCAATTCCTTCTGTCCTTCCCAAAAGATTTTTCTTCGATTGCGTTTTAGAATAAACTCTTCGCATTAGAATGGCGTCATTCATTGGAATTTTAAAATTCTCGGACAAGGCTAGTCCGAAATTCGTAACCTGATTATAACCTCGCTCTTTCAATCTCTTTTTATGCAAAGGAACTGGTATTATCACATCCACATTATTCACAATGGAACTGCCCTTTAAATCCGACGCATACCATTCGCCCAAAAAACTTCCAATTTCTTCGTGTCCTTTGTATTTTAAATTATGAATTATTTCCTG
>NZ_DASTTN010000089.1:0-10861 GCF_035760125.1 Flavobacterium sp. | reverse complement strand
ACTTGAGAAGAGCTTGTTTCAAAGCAGGAATTAAATTAGAAGTTGTTAAGAACACTTTGCTTGCAAAAGCAATGGAAGCTTCAGCTAATGATTATGGTGACTTGCCTTCTGTATTAACAGGAAACAGTGCTATCTTTATTTCAGATGTTGCAAATGCACCTGGAAAAATAATCAAAGATTTCAGAAAAAAATCGGATAAGCCTGTTTTAAAAGGAGCTTACATCAATTCTGAAATTTACATTGGAGATGATCAATTAGAAGCATTGGCTACTATTAAATCTAAAGAAGAGCTTATCGGCGAAATCATTGGATTGCTTCAATCACCAGCACAGAGAGTTATTTCTGCTTTACAAAACCAATTCGCTGCTAGCGAAGAGGCTGAAGCATAATACTCAAAACAGGGAATTTAGTTTCCTTGTTGCTTAAAATAGCGCACAATAAATAAATTATATTTTTACAAATCATTTTAAAACGATAGAAAAAATGGCAGATTTGAAACAATTCGCAGAACAATTAGTTAATTTAACTGTAAAAGAAGTTAACGAATTAGCAACAATATTGAAAGATGAGTACGGTATCGAACCAGCTGCTGCAGCTGTAGTAGTTGCTGCTGGTGGTGGTGAAGGTGCTGCTGAAGAAGCTCAAACAGAATTTACAGTTGTATTGAAAGAAGCTGGTGCTTCTAAATTAGCTGTAGTAAAATTAGTTAAAGAACTTACAGGTTTAGGTTTGAAAGAAGCTAAAGATGTAGTTGATAGTGCTCCTAGCAACGTTAAAGAAGGTGTAACTAAAGAAGAAGCTGAAGGGCTTAAAAAATCTTTAGAAGAAGCTGGAGCTGTTGTTGAGCTTAAATAAGTTTAACTAGTTTTTGAAACAGGTTTAGGTCTTTGAGAGTATTCTCAAGGCCTAAACCATTTTTCGTATAATAAAATTATATCAAGTTTTATTATAAAATAGTTTAAAATACGAAAAGGTTTTTTAATCAATACGAAGAAAGAAAATAATACAAGAGTCCATTTTATATTATTTTTAAAGAGGTATTGATTGTAAAAAGAAAGTATAGATTGTTTTATAAATTACTGTGTTTTACACACAAAAACTACTTTTTTTTAATCAAAATTTTGTCCATTGATGATAACAAATCAGACTGAAAGATTGAATTTTGCCTCTACAAAAAACATTCCTGATTATCCAGATTTTCTAGATGTTCAGGTAAAATCGTTTAAAGATTTTTTTCAACTAGAAACTAAATCAGACGAAAGAGGCGACGAAGGGTTATACAACACCTTCATGGAAAACTTTCCAATTACAGATACAAGAAATAACTTTGTTTTGGAATTCCTTGATTACTTTGTAGATCCACCACGTTACACCATTCAAGAATGTATAGAAAGAGGTCTTACTTATAGTGTGCCTTTAAAAGCAAGGTTGAAACTATATTGTACCGATCCTGAACACGAAGATTTTGAAACTATTGTGCAAGATGTTTATCTTGGAACAATACCTTATATGACACCAAGTGGTACTTTTGTTATCAATGGAGCAGAGCGAGTTGTGGTTTCACAATTACACCGTTCTCCTGGTGTTTTCTTTGGACAGTCATTCCATGCAAATGGTACAAAATTATATTCTGCGAGAGTTATTCCTTTTAAAGGATCTTGGATAGAATTTTCTACAGATATCAATAGCGTAATGTATGCTTATATCGATAGAAAGAAAAAATTACCTGTTACAACTTTATTCCGTGCAATAGGTTTCGAAAGAGACAAGGATATCCTAGAGATTTTCGACCTAGCTGAAGAAATTAAAGTTTCCAAAACAGGACTTAAAAAATATATTGGTAGAAAATTAGCTGCTCGTGTTTTGAACACTTGGCATGAAGATTTCGTTGATGAAGATACCGGCGAAGTTGTTTCTATTGAACGTAACGAAATAATCCTTGATAGAGATACTATTATCGATAAAGATAATGTGGAAGAAATCATTGATTCTAACGTTAAATCTATTTTGTTGCATAAAGAAGATAATAATCTAGTTGATTATTCTATCATTCATAATACATTACAAAAAGATCCAACAAACTCTGAAAAAGAAGCTGTTGAGCACATCTACAGACAATTGCGTAACGCAGAACCGCCTGATGAAGAAACTGCTCGTGGTATTATAGATAAATTATTCTTCTCTGACCAACGTTACAACTTAGGTGAAGTAGGTCGTTATAGAATTAATAAAAAACTTGGTCTTGATACTCCAATGGAAAAGCAAGTGCTTACCAAAGAAGATATCATTACCATTGTTAAGTATTTGATCGAATTGATCAACTCTAAAGCAGAGATTGATGATATTGATCACTTATCAAACCGTCGTGTTAGAACAGTTGGAGAACAATTATCTCAACAATTCGGTGTTGGTTTAGCACGTATGGCTAGAACCATTAGAGAGCGTATGAACGTTAGAGATAACGAGGTGTTTACACCGATAGATTTGATTAATGCCAAAACATTATCATCTGTTATCAACTCTTTCTTTGGAACAAACCAGTTGTCTCAATTTATGGATCAAACGAATCCATTGGCTGAGATTACGCACAAAAGAAGATTATCTGCACTTGGACCAGGTGGACTTTCGAGAGAAAGAGCTGGATTTGAGGTTCGTGACGTTCACTATACGCACTACGGACGTTTATGTCCTATTGAAACTCCTGAGGGACCAAACATTGGTTTGATTTCTTCTCTTGGTGTTTATGCTAAAGTAAACGGAATGGGTTTCATTGAAACACCTTACCGTAAAGTAACTAATGGAGTTGTTGATTTAGATGCTACTCCTATTTACTTAAGTGCTGAAGAAGAAGAAGGAATGTTAATTGCCCAAGCAAACATTAAAATGGATGCTACTGGTAAAATCACTGCCGAAAACGTAATTGCGCGTCAAGAAGGTGACTTCCCGGTAATTGACCCTGCTCAAGTACATTATACAGACGTTGCTCCAAACCAAATTGCTTCGATTTCTGCATCTTTGATTCCTTTCTTGGAACATGATGATGCGAATAGAGCCTTGATGGGATCTAACATGATGCGTCAGGCCGTACCATTGATACGCCCTGAAGCTCCAATTGTTGGTACCGGTTTAGAGCGTCAAGTGGCTTCAGATTCTAGAGTTTTAATTAACGCAGAAGGAAATGGAGTTGTAGAATACGTTGATGCAAATATCATCACTATCAAATACGATCGTTCTGAGGAAGAAAGAATGGTAAGTTTTGAATCTGATGAGAAAACATATAACTTAATTAAATTTAGAAAAACCAATCAAGGAACAAGTATCAATCTTAAACCTATCGTAAGAAAAGGGGACAGAGTGATTCCTGGTCAAGTATTGTCTGAAGGATATGCTACTCAAAATGGAGAATTAGCTTTAGGTAGAAACCTTAAAGTTGCATTTATGCCATGGAAAGGATACAACTTCGAGGATGCGATTGTGATTTCTGAAAAAGTAGTTCGTGACGATATCTTTACCTCTATTCACGTTGATGATTATTCATTGGAAGTTAGAGATACTAAATTAGGTAACGAAGAGTTAACGAATGACATACCAAACGTTTCTGAAGAAGCTACTAAAGATTTGGATGAAAACGGTATGATTAGAATAGGTGCCGAGGTTAAACCTGGTGACATTCTTATCGGTAAAATTACTCCAAAAGGAGAATCAGATCCTACTCCAGAAGAGAAATTGCTTCGTGCAATCTTCGGGGATAAAGCAGGTGATGTAAAAGATGCTTCATTAAAAGCTTCTCCTTCTTTACATGGTGTAGTTTTAGATAAAAAATTATTTGCAAGAGCAGTAAAAGACAAACGTAAACGTACTCAAGATAAAGATGCTTTAGGGGCACTTGAAATGGAGTTTGAAGTTAAGTTTGTTGAGCTTAAAGATAGATTGATTGAGAAACTTTTCAATATCGTAAATGGAAAAACTTCTCAAGGTGTAATGAATGATTTGGGTGAAGAAGTTTTACCAAAAGGTAAAAAATATACTCAAAAAATGCTTTATGCTGTTGAAGATTTCGCTCACTTAAGTAAGGGTCAATGGGTTGCTGATGAAGTAACTAATAAAATGGTTAATGATTTAATTCATAACTATAAAATTAAATTGAACGATTTACAAGGTGCTTTACGTAGAGAGAAATTCACAATTACTGTTGGGGATGAATTACCATCAGGAATCTTGAAATTAGCTAAAGTATATATTGCTAAAAAACGTAAACTGAAAGTTGGGGATAAAATGGCGGGACGTCACGGTAACAAAGGTATTGTTGCTCGTATTGTTCGTCATGAAGATATGCCTTTCCTTGAAGATGGAACACCAGTTGATATCGTGTTGAACCCACTTGGGGTACCTTCTCGTATGAACATTGGACAAATCTATGAGACAGTTTTAGGTTGGGCTGGTATGAATTTGGGTAGAAAATTTGCTACTCCAATTTTTGACGGTGCTACTCTTGATGAAATCAATGCTTTAACTGATGAAGCTGGGGTGCCACGTTTTGGACATACTCATCTTTATGATGGAGGTACAGGAGAACGTTTCCACCAAGCGGCAACTGTGGGTGTAATTTACATGCTTAAATTAGGGCACATGGTTGACGATAAGATGCACGCACGTTCTATCGGTCCATACTCGTTGATTACTCAACAACCACTTGGAGGTAAAGCTCAATTTGGAGGTCAGCGTTTTGGAGAGATGGAGGTTTGGGCACTTGAAGCTTATGGAGCGTCAAGTACTCTTCGTGAAATCTTAACAGTTAAATCGGATGACGTAATTGGTAGAGCCAAAACTTACGAAGCTATCGTAAAAGGAGAGTCTATGCCAGAACCAGGATTACCAGAATCATTCAATGTATTAATGCATGAATTGAAAGGTCTTGGACTTGACATTCGTTTAGAAGAATAAATTAAAGTTTAATAGTAATCAGTCCGATTTTTTTCGAGACTGATTACTCATTTTTACGAGTTTTTAGGATTTATGCCCGTAACCCGTTCCGATTTTTCATAAAATCTTAAAAGTTTTTATGACTAGCACTTCAAAATTTAGTTTGAAGTTTAGAGAAGTAATCCGAGGTAGTAAAAAAGTAGTACTGCTACAGCTTTACAAAATCAATTTTTAATTGCAAATAAATCAATAGTAAAAACTATGATGAATAATAGAAATAATAAAGATAAGAATCCTGTAAAAAGGTTTGATAAAATTTCAATAGGATTAGCTTCTCCTGAATCGATCTTGAAAGAGTCAAGAGGTGAAGTTTTAAAACCTGAAACAATCAATTACAGAACTCACAAACCAGAGCGTGATGGTCTTTTCTGCGAAAGAATTTTTGGACCAGTTAAAGATTTTGAATGTGCTTGTGGTAAATATAAAAGAATACGTTACAAAGGAATCATCTGTGACCGTTGTGGTGTTGAAGTAACTGAAAAGAAAGTACGTAGAGACAGAGTGGGGCATATCAACCTTGTTGTGCCTATTGCTCATATCTGGTATTTCCGTTCACTTCCTAACAAAATTGGTTATATCCTTGGTCTTCCGTCTAAGAAATTAGATATGATTATCTACTACGAAAGATATGTAGTTATTCAGCCTGGTATTGCTAAAAATGCAGATGGTGAATCTATTGAAAGATTAGATTTCTTGACTGAAGAAGAATACTTGAATATTTTAGATACTCTTCCTGCAGATAATCAATATTTAGATGATTTTGATCCAAATAAATTTGTTGCCAAAATGGGAGCAGAGTGTATTATGGATTTATTGGCTCGTATTAATCTTGACGAATTGTCATATGATTTAAGACATAAAGCTAATAATGAAACATCTAAACAACGTAAAACTGAAGCGTTAAAGAGACTGCAAGTTGTAGAATCTTTCCGTGAATCTACTTTGAATAGAGAAAATCGTCCTGAATGGATGATCATGAAAGTGATTCCAGTAATTCCACCAGAATTACGTCCTCTTGTACCTCTTGATGGCGGTCGTTTTGCAACTTCAGATTTGAATGATTTATACCGTCGTGTAATCATCCGTAACAACCGTTTGAAAAGATTAATCGAGATTAAAGCTCCTGAAGTAATCCTTCGTAACGAAAAACGTATGTTGCAAGAATCTGTAGATTCACTTTTCGATAATACTCGTAAAGCTTCTGCAGTAAAAACGGAATCAAACAGACCTTTGAAATCATTATCTGATTCCTTAAAAGGTAAACAAGGACGTTTCCGTCAAAACTTACTTGGAAAACGTGTGGATTATTCTGCTCGTTCGGTAATTGTTGTTGGACCTGAATTGAAATTGTTTGAATGTGGTTTGCCAAAAGATATGGCAGCTGAACTTTACAAACCTTTTGTTATCCGTAAATTGATAGAAAGAGGAATTGTAAAAACAGTAAAATCTGCTAAGAAAATAATTGACAAAAAAGAGCCAGTTGTATGGGATATTCTTGAAAATGTAATCAAAGGACATCCAGTATTATTGAACCGTGCTCCTACTTTGCACAGATTAGGTATTCAAGCTTTCCAACCAAAATTAATTGAAGGAAAAGCAATTCAATTGCACCCTTTAGTTTGTACTGCATTTAATGCGGATTTTGATGGGGATCAGATGGCGGTTCACTTACCATTAGGACCAGAGGCTATTTTGGAAGCACAATTATTAATGTTGGCTTCTCACAATATCTTGAACCCTGCAAATGGTGCGCCAATCACGGTACCTTCTCAAGACATGGTACTTGGTCTTTACTATATGACCAAAGAGCGTTTGTCTACACCAGAACTTAAAATTTTAGGAGAAGGAATTACATTCTATTCTGCTGAAGAGGTAAATATTGCATTGAACGAAGGAAGATTAGAATTGAATGCTCGAGTGAAAATTAGAGCTAAAGATTTTAATGAAGCTGGAGAATTAGTGTATCAGATTATCCAAACAACTGCAGGACGTGTATTATTTAATGAAGTAGTACCTGAA
The DNA here is from genome assembly GCF_035760125.1 of Flavobacterium sp. Lineage (GTDB taxonomy): Bacteria > Bacteroidota > Bacteroidia > Flavobacteriales > Flavobacteriaceae > Flavobacterium. Next base: position 3,859 of record NZ_DASTTN010000089.1, on the reverse strand, counting down.
GCAGCTGGATATATCAATGATGTATTGACTAAGAAAAACTTAAGAGACATTATCGGACACGTATTGAGTTCGACTGATGTTCCTACAACAGCAGCTTTCTTGGACAATATGAAAGATATGGGTTATAAATTTGCATTCAAAGGAGGATTATCATTCTCTCTTGGTGATATTAGAATCCCAGAACAAAAACCAAAATTAATTGCAGATGCTAGAGAGCAAGTTGAAGGTATTTCTGCAAATTATAACATGGGTCTTATTACCAATAACGAGCGTTACAACCAAGTTATTGATGTATGGACTTCAGCAAATGCTCAATTAACAGAGTTAGCAATGAAAAACATTAGAGAAGACCAACAAGGTTTCAACTCTGTGTATATGATGCTTGATTCTGGAGCGAGGGGTTCCAAAGAACAAATTCGTCAGTTAACCGGTATGCGTGGTTTGATGGCTAAGCCTAAAAAATCTACTGCTGGTGGTGGTGAAATTATTGAAAACCCGATTCTTTCTAACTTTAAGGAAGGTCTTTCTATCCTTGAGTACTTTATCTCTACTCACGGTGCTCGTAAAGGTCTTGCGGATACGGCTTTGAAAACGGCCGATGCTGGATACTTAACTAGAAGATTACATGATGTTTCTCAAGATGTTATTGTTAATATCGAGGATTGTGGTACTCTTAGAGGTATTGAAGTTTCTGCTTTGAAGAAAAATGAGGAAATTGTTGAATCATTAGGAGAAAGAATCTTAGGACGTGTTGCATTGCAAGATGTAATTAATCCTTTAACAAGTGAGATTTTAGTTCATGCTGGTGAGCAAATCACAGAAGCATTAGTGAAAGGTATCGAAGCTTCTCCAGTGGAGAAAGTTGAAGTACGTTCGCCATTGGTTTGTGAGGCTACTAAAGGTATTTGTGCTAAATGTTACGGTAGAAACTTAGCTACTGGTAAAATGACTCAAAGAGGTGAGGCAGTTGGTGTAATTGCAGCACAGTCTATTGGGGAACCAGGGACACAGTTGACATTACGTACTTTCCACGTTGGAGGGGTTGCAGGAGGTATTTCTGAAGAATCTAGTATTATAACTCGTTTTGCAGGTAAACTAGAAATCGAAGATTTAAAAACTGTTAAAGGTGAAGACAGCGAAGGTAATGCAGTTGATATTGTAGTTTCTCGTTCAACAGAATTAAAATTAATTGACGAAAAAACAGGTATTTTATTAAGTACCAATAACATTCCTTACGGTTCAAGTATTTTTGTAGGTGACGGTCAGTCTGTTGCAAAAGGAGATGTAATCTGTAAATGGGATCCATATAACGGGGTTATCGTTTCTGAGTTTACCGGTAAAATTGCTTATGAAGATTTAGAGCAAGGACAATCGTTCATGGTTGAAATTGATGAGCAAACTGGTTTCCAAGAAAAAGTAATTTCTGAGTCAAGAAACAAAAAATTAATACCAACTTTATTGGTTTACGGTAAAGAAGGAGAGTTAATCCGTTCTTACAACTTACCAGTTGGAGCTCACTTGATGGTTGAAAACGGGGAGAAAATTAAAGCTGGTAAAGTTTTGGTGAAAATTCCACGTCGTTCATCTAAATCTGGGGATATTACAGGAGGTTTACCAAGAATTACAGAGTTGTTAGAGGCTCGTAATCCTTCAAACCCAGCTGTAGTTTCAGAGATTGATGGTGTTGTTTCTTTTGGAAAAATTAAAAGAGGTAACCGTGAGATCGTTATTGAGTCTAAATTTGGTGATATTAGAAAATACTTGGTTAAATTATCAAGTCAAATTTTAGTTCAAGAAAATGACTTCGTAAGAGCTGGTGTTCCTTTGTCTGATGGTGCAATTACTCCGGATGATATTTTGAGAATTCAAGGACCTGCTGCTGTTCAACAGTATTTGGTAAATGAAATTCAGGAAGTATACCGTCTTCAAGGGGTAAAAATCAACGACAAACACTTTGAGGTAGTAATACGTCAGATGATGCGTAAAGTTAGAGTTCAAGATCCAGGTGATACTTTATTCTTAGAAGATCAATTAATTCATACTAAAGATTTTATCGTTCAAAATGATAATTTATATGGAATGAAAGTGGTTGAAGATGCTGGAGATTCAAGTATTTTAAAACCAGGTCAAATCATAACGCCGCGTCAGTTGCGTGATGAGAATTCATTATTGAAGCGTACAGATAAAAACCTTGTTGTTGCACGTGATGTAATTACTGCAACTGCAACACCTGTATTACAAGGTATTACTAGAGCTTCTCTTCAAACTAAATCATTTATTTCTGCTGCTTCTTTCCAAGAAACAACAAAAGTATTAAACGAAGCTGCTGTTGCAGGTAAAGTTGATTTATTAGAAGGATTGAAAGAAAATGTAATTGTAGGGCATAGAATCCCAGCCGGTACAGGTATGAGAGAATATGATAATGCAATTGTAGGATCTAGAGAAGATTATAATGATATGATGGCAAATAAAGAAGAATATATTTATTAATTCTTTTCCTCAATGTTCTCTCTTTACTTATGTAGAGAGAGAATTTTGATAAAAATAAATTTTATGAGCAATTCTAAACAACAACAAGAGCAGATTAATATAGAATTAGATGAAAAAGTAGCTGAAGGTATTTATTCCAATTTGGCTATAATCAATCATTCTTCGTCTGAATTTGTATTAGATTTTGTATGTATTATGCCAGGTGTTCCAAAAGCAAAAGTGAAATCAAGAATTGTTTTGACTCCACAACATGCTAAAAGATTGCTCAAAGCTTTAGGTGAAAATATTCACCGTTTTGAAGTAACTCATGGTGAAATTAAAGAGGTTGAACAACCTGCAATTCCCATTAATTTTGGTCCTACAGGGCAAGCATAATTCAAAAAATGAAGACTCCAGAAATGGGGTCTTTTTTTATTTGGAAAAAACACTTGTTGCCTTTTAAATTAATTGGTACATTCTAATTTCATGTTTAATTATGGTATGTGCGCATAGGTTAATTTTTTCTCTGTTGTATATCAATTTCATATTTTTTGTACTTAAACGGTTTTTTTAACCCTTTGACGATTATTTTTTTTCTTAGTTATCTATTCAGTTAGTTTCGCGCCTGTTGATGTTTCTTAATTCATCATAAACGAAAAAATGAATAGAGCTTTTAGAATTGTAAAAAAAAACAATGACAGAATTCAGTGTTGGATTTTAGTTATGTTCGTTTTTTTTGCAAGCTCTAATGGTTTTGCCCAAAAGTCAGATTTTGAAATTTCTTCAAATGAAGTTTCAATGAGTCAAAATATTAAAACTGATGACACAGCTCCTGCGAAGGTATCGGCTTCAGAATTGAATTCAAATATGAATTTTATTTTGTGGTTTATGGGGACGAAAGAAGATGTCAATGGCACTATGTCTAGTGATTCATTTTATTCTAAAAAAAGTATTTTAACTTCCGGTAGAGAGCCAAATCACTTATTAGTGAAGACACTTTTGAAAAAAGCAATAAATATCAAATCTTGTTAGTATTTATTTAAGGTTAAATTTAATTTGTATATAAAAAACGCCAACTTAATGTTGGCGTTTTTTTGTATTTCTAATTGTAAATTTAATCAAATTCAGAAGTGAAAAATAATTTGACACTTGGATATTTGCTTTGTGTCATTTGAATGGTGAAATCAGAATCCGCAAGAAATACTAATTGATTGTATTTGTCTTTTGCGAGGAATTTTTGCTTTATGCGTTTAAATTCTTTAAATTCTTCATTCTTGGCATCGTCTGGTTTAACCCAGCAGGCTTTGTGAACAGGGAAGTTTTCATAAGTACATTTTGCACCATATTCATGCTCCAATCGGTATTGAATAACTTCATATTGTAATGCTCC
>NZ_DASTTN010000088.1:0-10625 GCF_035760125.1 Flavobacterium sp. | reverse complement strand
AGGTCTGACATCCTTTCCAAAAACTTGGGTCGTTGGTAAGTTCTGAAAACGGAACTGGTTTGTAACCCAAATCCGAATTGATTTTCATTACCGCTAAGCCTGTTGTGATTCCGAATACTTTTGCATCCGGATATTTTTGCAGTGAATAGTCAAATACAAATGATTTTATTTGTTTTGCCAATCCCAAATTTCTGTAATCTGGGTGTACAATTAAACCAGAGTGTGCTACATACTGACCATGTTGCCAACTTTCGATATAGCAAAAACCGGCAAAAATTCCGTTGTTAAGTGCAATCACAGCATCTCCTTTCTCCATCTTTTTTTGGATGTATTCCGGCGTTCTTTTGGCAATTCCAGTACCTCTCAACAGGGCAGATGATTCTATCGTATCGCATATTTCCTGCGCATACTTATAATGTTCTTCCTGAGTTACTACAATAGAAATGTTCATTTCAAGAGTTATATTTTAGGTTAAATAATGCACTGTAATGAAGTTTGAAATGCTCTGGTTTTGCACTATCAAATATAGAATAAATGCAGCAAAGAACAATCCAAATAATTGAATTACAGATAGATAAAATTTGTTTGGTAATTTTTTTAGGATGTATTAATCCAAATAAAAATGGAAATAATTTCAAAACGATAAAAATAAGAAATGAATAATATAATACGATTACACTATGGAGGCTATAGTTATAGCATCCGTACTTCGGGAGAAGTCGTAGGTGTAATTATCCGAGAGATAATTGTTTTATATGTTTCTGTATTTTTCATTGGTGCAAAAGTACAATTCTTTTTCAAACCAAATGCTAAATTTTTTGTAAAAGTCAAATTTTTAACAAATCAGGCTATTTTTGTAATAAAAAAGAAAATTTCAATTCAAATGACTGTTTTTTAGTGTTGTTTTTCTTTTTTCAAGAAAGAGATAGTCAGGGTTCTAAAATGGTTTTCAAAATTTGTAGGGCGTGCCCCCGTTGAGCGAAGGGGCTTACTTATAGTATCGCTTATAGAGCCCCTTCGTTCAACGGGGTCGGGCTATCCGCGCTACTTTGGTAGCTAGCTTCTATCCCTCACGCGGCTCACAAGAACATTAAGGAAAGTGAGGGATTTTTGTTTTTATAAGATTAGAAATGTTTTTGACAAATTAAAAGAGTTTTTTCTTTGTAAGGGATATTAGTTATATTTGGGAAAGTGAATAATGCGAAGCTAAATTTTAGTTATACACTTGATATTGGGTGTTTATACAGTGATTTGTTTGGATTTGTATGAGTTAGTGGCTATTTTCAAGAAACAGAAAAACTAATAAAACAAGAAATAAAACATGAGAACATTACTAATTTTATTCTTCATATCGGTAAATTTTGGCTTTGCGCAAGTACCCAAAAACTCTGAATTGTTTTTGGCTTTACAAAAGCATGACAGTATTTTTTTTGAGAGATGTTTTAATCAATGCGACTTCACTTATATGTAAAAAATGATACACAAGGATCTTGTGCTTTATCATGATCGAGGTGGAATTCAAGATAAAGAGACGTTTTTGGAAAATACCAGAAAAAACCTTTGCTCCGACAGTAATAAAAAACCAATTCACAAAGTCAGAAAAGAATCGTTAGAAGTTTTTCCGTTATATAATGATGGTGTTCTGTATGGGGTTGTTCAAAACGGAATACATGATTTTTATATCAGAGAGCCTAACAAGGAAGACAAACATACTGGAACTGCAAAATTCACACACGTTTATTTACTCGAAAATAAGGAATGGATACTTAAAGAAGTTCTGAGTTTTGACCATCATTAATTGGTTAGTAGTTATTAATCAGTTGTTTTTGAGTGTTCAGCTAGTATTCAAAAAAGTAAAATCAAGAAAATATAAATTACCCATTTGCAATGGAAGAAAAACAAAGAAAAAAGAAACTGCTCATTCGAAAAATAATTAAAATCATTGTAGTAGTGGTTTTGATAGGTGTTGCTCAATACTATTTTGTAAAGGAGAAACCTGGTGGCAATGAACTCACGGTTTTGGTGACCAAATACAATGCAGCTTGTCCCATGATGATTAGCGATGATATTCGTATGGAGAGTGTAAATCAATTGCCGGATAATACGGTTCAATATGATTTTACATTGGTACGTGTTCTAAAAGGAAGTATTGATGTCGCTGCTTTGAAAAAGTCTATAGAAAAGGAAATATTGACCACTTCCAAAACGAATCCAAGTCTTGAAGCTTTCAGGGATAATGATTCTACCGTGATTTATCATTATATGGACAGTAATCAAGAAAATTTGTTTATTGTCACGCTGACACCGGAAATGTATTAATAAGATTTCGAGGCAAAATGATGTGCTACTAAACTATATTCTTCACAGATTTTAGACACGAATTGTAGCTCCTAAATAATATCTCTCCCTAAAATAACACAATCTTAAAATGATTTATTAACTATATCGTTTGATAATTTTAAGCGAATATTTAATCCTCTAAATATGATAAAAGTCAATATTTGAGAGGTTTCATGTTCCTAAATTTACAACTTCATTGACAAGAATAGGTTTGTCTAAATTTTTCTGGATAGGCTTAGGTTTGTTGTAACTTAGGAAAACTACCATGATTAAAAAAGGACTACTTTATCTGCTTTTTATAAGCGTATTATCTGCTTGTAACCACACTGAAAACACTAATTTATCTCCACTTCAAAAACTCGAAGAAGGAAATAAACGATTCACTTCGGGAAAACCCATGCATCCCGATGAAACACTCGAAAGAATTCGGGAACTTAAAAAAGGACAACACCCATTTGCTATTGTTGTAAGCTGTTCGGATTCCAGAGTACCGGCCGAACTTGTTTTTGACCAAGGTCTCGGTGATATATTTTCCATCAGAACTGCAGGGAATGTGATTGGGGATTATGAGTTAGGAAGTTTAGAATATGCTGTCGAACATTTAGATTGTAAACTGATTGTGGTTATGGGACACAAGGACTGTGGTGCCATAAAAGCATTCATTAATTCCAAAGGACATTATAACCATTCGAATCACATAAAAAATATCATTAATTACATCGAAAGCGAGAACGAAGAAAAAAAACTTTCAAGTGCCAATATGTTATCAATAGATAAAGCCATAGATGCCAATATTGCTCATGGTGTTACTTTCTTAAAAACGGCAGAACCGATTTTGAAAGAACGTTTCGTTCAAAGGAAAGTAGAGGTTGTTGGAGCTTTGTATGATATTGAATCTGGTAAAGTGACTTTTAAAAAATAAATATCTTAGAATGAAAAAGTATTTTATTTATTGGACGCTTATTTTATGTTCTTTTTTATCTTTTGCTCAAAAACAAATACAGGAAGGGAAAGCAGTAGTAGCACCTTTAATACCAACTTCAAAACTGTCCTTGTTAAAAGATGTAGATGTTATCTTTAATACCCGTATGGCTTTTGATAATTATTTTGTTGATAATGACCACGTAAATTCTCTGTTTTCTGTCAATCAATTCAGATTTGAAGTGAAAGGGAAAATCCATGACAAAGTCTCTTTTCGTTTCCGAAACCGTTATACCAAAATTGCCGACCCTAATACCGTGGATAATATTAGTCGTTCTGTGGATATGGCATATTTAACCATTGATATTGCCCCGCAAACGAAACTGTCTTTTGGAAAAATGATTGGCGATTGGGGTGGTTACGAACTCTTGATGAATCCGATTGAAATTCTATCCTACAATAGCATTAATGATAAAGCGGATAATTTTTTAGTTGGAGCGGCTCTTTCTTATTCATTAAACGATCATAAAAACAAGTTCAATCTTCAGTTGTTGAATTCCAGAACCAAAACATTTCAAGAGCAATTTGGAACTACTGTGCCTCCCGGAATTACCGCTACCAAAACACCTTTGGCCGCAGTAGGTAATTGGAAAGGCAGTTTTTTTGACGGTAAACTGGAAACTACCTATAGTTATAGTTATTTTATTGATGCCGAAAATACCAATCGAAATTTTATTTCTTTAGGGAATAAATATAAAAGCAATAAGCTGGTACTGTATTACGATTTTCAGTTCAGTAAAGAGGATTTGGATCAAAAAGGAGTGGTTTCAAATATTATCAAAAGCAAAAATTCTTATGCTGCTCAAGATGTTTCTTATGTCGAAAACTGGATAAGGGCAGAATATCAGATTCGCCCAAAAGTTAATTTGTTGCTTACGCTCATGAATGACAACTCTTATTGGAATGGCAATCCAGATATCAATAAAGACCACCATTTATTGGCTTCTTATGGTATTATTCCGACCGTCGAATATTTTCCTTTCGCTGATTTTAATATGAAGTTTTACGTAGGTTATGTGGCTAAAAAATGCAATTATTCTGCTTATGCCGAAAATAATTTTAATGCGGCTGATGGAACGACGGGACAACTTAGTTTTGGTATAATCGCGCCATTGTTGGTTTTGTAAAAAAGCTTATGTTTATTTAACAGCAAAGGTCATAAAAGGTTTTGCAAAGTTCTCTAAGCTTTGCGGTTAATTTTAAGATATAAAAAAAGCAACTCAATTTAGAGTTGCTTTTTTTAAAAAATATTTACGAGGTTTATTTTCTAAACTGATTGTTAGTGATAACTCCGTTAATTTTAGATTTTAAATCTTCGCCAGTATCATAAACCATTTGCTCGCTTGTTGGAAAAGGGACAATTTTATTGTAGAAATTTGGACTGTAATTATCATCGGCAGCACGAGGGTCACCTTTGTAAGTGGCAAAAGTATTTTCAAAAATAAACTGACTTGTAAATGGGAATGATCCTATGGATTGTTTGGTTTTATTGTCAACATAATCCACTTTGGCTGTAATTTGACACGATTTAAATTGTTTAACTTCGTTAATTTTTACCATTGCATTAATCAAGTTATCTATCATTATAGGTTTTCCTTGCTTATCCAAAGCGATTCTTCCATTAGCATCGACTTGTTTTCTTTGTCCGTCAATTATTTGACGTTCTTTTGTGAATTCTCTTTCTTTTATTTGTTCAGGTGAAATTAAAATCGATCTAAAATTAATGAGCATGCCATAATCATAGGCGATGTCTTTTTGCTTCTCGCTATGATAAACTGTCCACTTGTCATTCAAATTATAGCTTTTGAAATCCAATAAATCATTTTGAAGTTCCACAGGAATAATCATTTTGGTTTCATTTTTAGTATATACAATCACATAATCAGTTCCTTTCAACTGAGCTTCATCAAGCATATTAGCAATATCCTTGTAGTTATGATTTATTTTGTCCAAATAGATTAAATCATCATAAACTCTACGATAATTCATTTTGTCTTTAGTTAGCATCAAAGCTTTTGCATTGGTGTACAAATAATTGGATAAAGCATTTTTGCTGCTAATAATCTGATCATTATAATCATCAAAAGGGAAAATAGCATTTCTTTCTTCTTTGATTAATTTTAGCGGAAGCAATGGTTTGATTTTCTCTTGACGATCATGCAAAGCCAAATAGGTATTGTATATTTTTTCCAAACTACTTGGATTGTTTTCTTTTTTCAAAAAAGAAATAGTGTTTAAATCTCGTTCTTTGACTTTGGCGAAAGCCTCTTCAAGTAAATAGATATAGTCTTGTTTTCCTTTTCTGTCTTTGTTGGAACGTAAATTGGAAAGTGCAATGTCAATAGCGGCATCATAATTTCCGGAAGCTAAATTGTTTTGGGTTTGTTTTACGCCACAAGAAGTAATTAGTGTAAAAAAAGCAATTATAAGAGTAATTTTTTTCATTTTATGGGGGTAATGAATTATGTCAATCGTTTGCTAAAATATTTTTGCAAATCTACTATTCCTTTAGTGGATTTTACTAAAAATGTTTCAAAAAAAAACCGACAAGTATAAATTGTCGGTTATATAAAAAGAATTTGGTTATTGTCTTACAAAGGGAGGTAGGAGCTTACTTGAACATTCTCCAAAACCAATACGAACTTGTCCGTTTTGACTATGTCCTTTAATAATTACAGTATCACCGTCATTTATGAATTTGCGCTCGGTACCATCATTTAATTTGATTGGGTTTTTACCGCCCCAAGTTAATTCCAACATTGATCCATAACTGTCCGGTGTAGGACCGGAAATAGTTCCGGAACCCATCATATCACCCGAGTTAACACGACATCCATTTGATGTGTGGTGTGCCAGTTGCTGACTCATTGTCCAATACATATATTTGAAATTGGTTCTGGAAACAACCGTTGGCTCAGCATTTTCGGGGGCAATGGCTACTTCAAGATTAATATCGAATGAGTGTTTTCCTTTTTGTTGTAAATAAGGAAAAGGTGTTGGTTCTTGTTTTGGCCCTTTGGTTTTAAAAGGTTCCAAGGCATCCATAGTGATAATCCAAGGAGAAATTGAAGAGGCAAAGTTTTTGGCCAAGAATGGTCCTAGCGGTACATATTCCCATTTTTGGATGTCACGAGCGCTCCAATCGTTCAATAAAACCATTCCGAAAATATAGTCTTCAACTTCACTGATAGGGATGTTTTCTCCCATTATATTGCAATCTGTAGTAATAAAAGCAGTTTCCAATTCGAAATCGACCAAACGAGAAGCTCCAAAAACAGGCATAGTTTCGCCATTCGGCAAGGTTTGTCCCATAGGTCTGTGTACCGGAATTCCAGATGGAATAATAGTAGAACTTCTTCCGTGGTATCCTACCGGAATGTGTAACCAGTTTGGCAATAAAGCATTTTCTGGGTCACGAAACATTTTCCCAACATTGGTCGCATGTTCTCTGCTAGAATAGAAGTCAGTGTAGTCACCAATTAATACAGGAAGTTGCATCTCAACATCTTCCATTCTAAAAATCACGATATCTCTATGTGAAGTATTGTCTCTTAATTCGGGATTTGTTGCGTCAAAAATTTCGGCAATTCTATTTCGTACCAATCTCCATGTTTTTTGACCGTCAGATATAAAATCGTTCAAGGTATCTTGCATGAACATATCGTCTGTCAATTCGATTCCTTCGAAGTAATTTAATTGTTGTAAAGCACCTAAATCGATTGCGAAATCGCCAATTCTAGAACCTACGGTAACGATGTTTTCTTTGGTAAGAAAAACTCCAAATGGAATGTTTTGGATAGGGAAGTCGCTGTCTGGCAGTACCTCTAACCATGATTTTCTACTAGTGTCGTTGGCTGTTATTGGCATGATAATGTTAATTGATTGTTGAAAATTACTTGTCAAATATATTATAATCTAGGGGTTAAACAAACGTTTTTTTGTATTTTTGCGACAAATTAACGAAAATCAAAGAAATGCAACGCGACGAACAAATTTTTGACCTCATTCTTGAAGAACAAGACAGACAAATACACGGACTAGAACTTATTGCTTCTGAAAACTTTGTAAGTGACGAAGTAATGGAAGCTGCTGGATCTGTTTTAACTAATAAATATGCCGAAGGATATCCTGGCAAAAGATACTACGGAGGATGCGAAGTAGTAGATGTAGTGGAACAAATTGCTATCGACAGAGCTAAAGAATTATTTGGTGCTGAGTATGCAAACGTACAACCTCACTCAGGTTCACAAGCTAATACAGCAGTATTTTTTGCTTGCTTGAAAGCAGGTGATAAAATATTAGGATTCGATTTATCTCACGGAGGACACTTGACTCACGGTTCACCAGTAAACTTTTCTGGACGTTTATACAATCCGGTTTTTTATGGTGTAGATAAAGAAACTGGTCGTTTGGATTACGATAAAATTCAAGAAATTGCGACTAAAGAACAACCAAAATTAATCATCGCAGGGGCTTCGGCTTACTCTCGTGATATGGATTTTGAGCGTTTTAGAGTAATTGCTGATAGTGTTGGGGCTATTTTGATGGCCGATATTTCTCATCCTGCAGGGCTTATCGCTAAAGGTTTGATGAATGACCCAATTCCTCACTGTCATATCGTTACAACAACAACTCATAAAACATTGCGTGGACCTCGTGGAGGTTTGATCATGATGGGTAAAGATTTTGAAAACCCTTGGGGATTAACTACACCAAAAGGAGAAATCAGAATGATGTCATCATTATTGGATCTTGCCGTTTTCCCTGGAAATCAAGGGGGACCATTAATGCACATTATTGCTGCCAAAGCTGTTGCTTTTGGTGAAGCATTACAAGATGAGTTCTTTACTTATGCTATGCAGTTGCAAAAAAATGCAAACGCTATGGCTGATGCTTTTGTAAAAAGAGGATACAATATTATTTCTGGAGGAACAGACAACCACATGATGTTGATTGACCTTAGAAACAAAGGAATTTCTGGAAAAGAGGCTGAAAATGCTTTGGTAAAAGCAGAAATCACTGTAAATAAAAACATGGTTCCATTTGATGATAAATCTCCATTTGTAACTTCAGGTATCCGTGTTGGTACTGCAGCAATCACTACTCGTGGTCTTGTTGAAGAAGATATGGAAACTATCGTTGATTTGATCGATAGAGTTTTGGTAGATCACACTAACGAAGATGTTATCGAAGAAGTAGCCAATGAAGTAAACGAAATGATGAGCGAAAGAGCTATTTTCGTTTTCTAAGAATATAGATCTTAAAGTTTTTAAAGTCGAAAGTCGAAAGTCTTTGATTAGAATTTAATATTCTGTCTTAGTTTTGGCTTTCGACTTTTGACTTTATGACTTTCAATTCTCTAACTTTTTAGATTTAAAAAAATGGGCGTATTACGATTACAGTTGCCAACTGATCCAAGATGGGTCAATATCGTTGAAAAAAATATTGAGGAAATCTTGACCGATCATGCTTGGTGCGAACAAAAAGCAGCTACAAATGCGATTACTATTATCACCAATAATTCAGAGCACCAAGATTTGGTAAAAGATTTATTGGCTTTGGCCAAAGAAGAAATTGACCATTTTGAACAAGTACACAATATTATTATTAAACGCGGATTAAAATTAGGCCGTGAGCGCAAAGACGATTATGTAAATGAATTGTATTTGTACATGAAAAAAAGTGGTGACGGAAGCAGAGTTTCAGGTTTGGTGGAGCGTTTGTTGTTTTCGGCCATGATTGAAGCCAGAAGTTGTGAGCGTTTTAAAGTGCTTTCAGAAAATATTAAAGATGAAGAACTGGCTGTTTTCTACAGAGATTTGATGGAAAGCGAGGCTGGTCATTACACTACCTTTATCACTTATGCCCGAAAATATGGGGTGGGAATCGATGTCGAAAAACGTTGGAGAGAATGGCTGGCATTTGAAGAATCGATTATTGCCAACTATGGTAAAGGCGAAACAATTCATGGGTAGTTTTTTTAGTTAGTAAGAATTGAGAATTAAAATCAGAATAATGATAAAAATAGTTACGGCCACAACAAACGATTATAAGACGATTCAAAATATTGCGCATCAAACCTGGCCAATTGCCTATGGAGAAATCCTTGCGAAAGCGCAATTGGATTATATGTTGGATGCCTTTTATAATGAAGAAGCATTAAAAGATAGTGTTGCCAATAAAGGGCATCATTTTATATTAGCCAAAGAAGGTGAGGAGACTTTAGGTTTTGCTTCATATGAGCATCATTACAACCAAAAGCAACAAACCAAAATTCATAAGATTTACATTTTGCCAGAAACTCAGGGCAAAGGAATTGGTAAAAAACTAATTGATTTTGTCGAAAATGCTGCAAAAGAAAACAATTCGAATGCACTTTCATTAAATGTAAACCGATTTAATAAAGCACTACACTTCTATCAAAAATTAGGTTTTGAAATCGTAGAAGAAGTTAATATAGAATTGGATCACGGTTATCTGATGGAGGATTATGTTTTGGAGAAACCGATTAAATATTAAATAAAGATACTATTTAGTAATATACACTAAAACCGAAGCTTATTAGCTTCGGTTTTTTTTATGCTTTTTCGTTTTTTAAAATAAGCAATTGCTATCCTTATTTAATGTTAAAATTTGTATTTAATATATTGTAATACAGTAAAATAAGTAATTTTAATGCTCTGTTTTATTGATTGAAAATAATTAAAAATCTAAAAAATTGACACATGGAAACATCACACATTTATCCGGGAGCGTACTCATTGAATGCCTACATAACAATCGATGGGTGCAGCGACGCAATAGAGTTTTATAAAAAAGCTTTTGGTGCAACAGAAAAAGGGCGATTAATGATGCCTGACGGTAAAATTGGTCACGCTGAAATAGATATAGAAGGTACCTTACTCATGATGGCCGACGAGAATAAAGATTGGGGAAATAAGGGGCCTTTAAGTATTGGCGGAAACCCAATGACTTTTGGATTGTATGTAAAAGATGTCGATGCAGCATTTCAAAAAGCTATCGATGCCGGAGCAACTTCACTAATGGCAATAGAAGATATGTTTTATGGTGATCGTGTAGGGCAGATAATGGATCCATTTGGCTATAAGTGGATGATAGCTACACATAAGGAAGATATGAGCTACGCGGAAATGCAAAAACGATTTGATAAAATGGTGTGTGAATAGAAAGTATTGTGTTAGAAAATCGATTAGACATATTTAGTTGGAATGTTATCCTTTTTGAAGCTGTTAAATAGTAAATAAATCTTGTGTTTTTAATGTTAAATCACTGCTTATAAACAA
>NZ_DASTTN010000087.1:0-9539 GCF_035760125.1 Flavobacterium sp. | reverse complement strand
ATAAAAATCCCATAAAGCTTGTCCGAGTTGGTTTCCTAATTCGTGATTTTCGTTTTTGGCGGTAAATTCAGAAAGATGAATTCCTGTCATCCAGTCCATCGTAATAATTTTCTCGGACGAGAACTCGGGATAATATTCGGGGAAAAGTAAATGCTCAATTTTTTTGCAAGCGGCAACTACTTCTTGACTTTGTTGGAGTTCAAGAAGATAATTGGTTTCCTCAATCAATTTGTCTTCAACTTCTTTAAAATACTTATCAGAGTCTTTGCCTTGCAGATTAAACATTCGGATAGCAATTGGTTTTACAAAGGCCAAATCGGATGAAATACTATTGGCAACACCAGGATATTGAATTTTTACGGCTAGTTTTTTTCCGTTTTTTACAGCAATATGCACTTGACCAATACTGGCCGCATTAACTGAATTGGGATTGAATTCATCAAAAATTTCGTAAGGGGTTTTTCCCAAGTTGGTTTTAAAAGTTTTCAAAACCAATGGAGCCGAAAGTGGTGGCACTGAAAACTGAGACAATGAAAATTTCTCCACATAAGCCTGTGGCAGAAAACTTTTGTCCATACTGAGCATTTGAGCGACTTTGAGTGCACTTCCTTTTAAACTCTTCAAACCATCGTAAATGTCTTCGGCATTATTTTCGTTGAGTTTGTCCCGAGTCAAATCAGAATTGACCATTTTTTCTCCATAATATTTCAAATAATTCACACCTACTTTGGCGCCGGTGTGTACCAGTTTTGAAGCTCTTTCAATTTTGGAAGTTGGGATGTAGTCTATCGTTTTCATTATTTGTTGTTTATTTTTTCTTTGAAAATAAATTTTCCAAAATCAATTAAGCTGTCAATAGGTGTAATGTCTATTAATTCAAAAGAAACTTTGACCGATTTTTCAATGTAGATATCCGTTTTTTCAAAAGAAGGGGATGAGTCTTCTATCCAAAATTTTAAGGTTAACAGGAATTGAATCCAAAACGATTCTGTTAATACTTTTTCTTGGTATTGCTGAAGTTTTTCAATCTTAATGCGGAAATCATCTGTAATTATTTCGGAGATATAGTCTTTGAATTTATTTCTAAAATCGGATAAAAGCATTAGGTTTTTCAGTTGATTTTGGTGTTGTTTCAAAGTCATGACTACGTAACTTCTATTGGCAGTAATTAATTCGAAGAAAGTAAAATAAAAACTCAAGAGTTTGGTTTTCATATCGTAACTTTCGTAATTATCGTCTTTCTGCAATAGCTCGATTGTTTTCTCAAAAAAGGTATTGAATATTTCCTTTTCGATACTTTCCAGTGTGCCAAAAAAGGTATAGAATTCGGCTTCTGTAAAACCATTTACTTTTGAAAAATGAAATACAGACTTTGGTTTTTCATTATGTTCTAAGGTATGGTTCATATACATTGACAGAATGAGGTCTTTGGATAAAATTATTTTTTTAGTTGCCATGTTTTCAAGTTTTATTAGTTTATAAAGGTAATAACGTTTAACTTATTATTAATAATGCTAAACAAAACATTAACTTATATTTGTATAGTCATAATTGATTGCCCCTAATTTATAAAGTAATGAAAAAGAATGTTTTAATAACAGGTGGAACTGGTTTTATCGGGAAGTATCTAACAACAGAATTGTTAAAAAAGGGTTATTCAGTTTCAATACTTTCAAGAAGCAGTAAACCCAATATCAATGGAATTATATACTATATTTGGGATGTTTCAAGTCAAAAAATGGAAGAAGCGGCTGTACTCAATGCCGATTATATTATTCACTTGGCAGGAGAGAATATTGCCGAGAAAAAATGGACTTCCAAAAGAAAAGAAGAAATTAGGGATAGTAGGGTACAATCAGCACAATTGATTTACTCTGTTTTGAAGAAGCATAATAAAAAGGTTGAAGCTTTTGTTTCGGCTTCAGGAATAGGTTTTTATGGTGCCATTAACGGAGAAGGCATTTGCACTGAAGACACATTGCCTGCCAATGACTTTATTGGGGAGGTTTGCCAAGAATGGGAAAAAGCAGCCGATTTGATGGCTGGTTTAGGCATTCGCACCGTAAAAATTCGCACAGGTATGGTTTTGGGGAGAAATGAAGGGGTATTAAAGAAACTTGTCCCTATTTTTAAAAGAGGATTAGGAAGTGCTTTGGGATCAGGGAAACAATATATGCCATGGATCCATATACACGATTTATGTATGATGTATATCGAAGCAATTGAGAACGAAAAGTTAGCTGGAGCATACAATGCTACTATCAATGATAGCACTTCCAATTTATCTTTCTCCAAAGCATTGGCAAATTCACTTGGGAGTTCAATGTGGCTCCCGAATGTTCCAGCTTTTTTAATCCGAATAGGAATGGGTGAAATGGCAGATATTATTTTAACAGGAAGAAGAGTCTCTTCGGATAAAATAAAAAAACTAGGCTTTAGGTTTCAGTTCAAAAACCTCAAAAAGGCATTGAAAGATTGTTTGAAACAAGTTTAGTTTAAAATGCAATCGATTTGAGTATTTACATTTTTTGAGATTTTGGCAATGACAATACTTGGAATTTCAATATTGAAGTCGTCCGTATTTAATGTGAAATGAGAAGTTATCTGTATTCCATTATTTACTTTTTTAATTTTAGCATTTACAGTAATTAGTCTGGTTTGACCATGGATTGTTAATTTTCCTTTTATCTGAAAATCTTTTTCAGTTTCGGTTACAATTTTTAAATCAAATTTTTCGATAACTCCTTTAAAAATAGCTTTGGAATAGCGATCACTTTCCATATAATTGCTATTGAAATGTTCTTTCATTAAATCTCTTTTGAATTGAAAATTTTTAATGACAGCAGTAAAGGTAATTTGGCTTTTGTCTGGAATTAGTGTACAGTCAACGGCATCATTTTTTGCTTCAACGGCTTCAAATAAAGGCACAGAAGCTTCGAAGTAAATTGTGCATTTTGAGGTGCTTAATTTTTCTTGAGCACTAATAGGGTATAAGACAAAAAACAAAACTAATAGAGTAAATTTTTTCATAATTCTTTCTATTAAAGGTTTAACCTAAAGTTACGTTTTTTTTTGCGACAATACTCTTAAAGTTGCGCCAAAAAAAAGCCAATATCAAAAGATTAATTCTTCTGATATTGGCTTTTTTGAATGGATTTTCAGTAAGTATTATGCTTAGAATCTTAAGAAAAAAACTAATCCAAATTGATTTGAATGTTGTATTTTTTTAGACCTTCTAATGTTTCTTTTGAAGTGTAATTGAATACTTCTTCGTGTAAGTCACGTTCCTTTTTTAGTGCAATTTGTTTTAATGAATTGCAAAAGCGTTTTACGTCTTCAAAATTTGAGAGAATTAAACCTGGCACTGCCATACTATTACCCTCGTTGTCTTTGGCGACCATTGTGAAATAGGAAGAATTGCAATGTTTTTTATAGCCTGTTTGAATGTTCTCGGCTTCTACTCGAATCCCCACAATCATTGAACTTTTCCCAACATAATTAACAGAGGCTTTCATTGTTACGAGTTCACCTACTTCGATAGGTTTCAAGAAATTGACAGTATCTACCGAGGCTGTAACACAATAATTTCCGGAAAATTTGGACCCACAAGCAAAGGCTATTTGATCCAGAAGTGATAAAATATAACCACCGTGAATTTTTCCGCTAAAATTTGTATGTGAAGGTAACATTAATACCGAAATACTGACATGAGATGAAGCAACTGTTTTGTATATTTTCTCCATAGGTTTAGTTTTGGTTAAAAGGGGATTTTTCTTTTTGTATTGTTTTGATAAAATATCTGGTTTCTCCCCACCAGAAAAAGGTTCTGTATTTTTCTACATAAGTAAGTTTGACATAATGTCCCTGCAAAGTCTTCATTTGTTCAATCACTTCTTTGTCGCTATCCAAAACAGAAAATTTGAAAATTTGGGCTCCAGAAATTCCTTGACTCAATTCGCCTTCCCATGTTTTTACAACAATACCTTTATGACTTAATCGAATTAATTCTCCAGACCGAATCCCTTCGCTGACAGGAACGTAATAGATGAACGCAAAATAACTTAGAAAACCAACTGAAATTACTATTATAATAAAGGCAAGGACTTTTTTCATTTTGTCTTAATTTAAAAGTGAATTATCATCGGTTTCGGCTCTTTTCAAAATATTGTCCGGAAGTGCTTTTTTAGCTTTGGCACCCATTTTTTTAAGTTTTTCAACGCTGGTGATAAGGTTTCCTTTTCCGTCCACCAGTTTATTCATAGCGCCTTGATATTCCACTTTACTCTCGTCTATTTTTTTTCCAATTTTTATTAAATCGGCGACAAAACCTTCAAATTTATCATACAATGCACCCGCTTGTCGTGCAATTTCAAAGGCATTTTCCTGTTGTTTTTGGTTAGTCCACATACTATCAATGGTACGTAAAGTGGCCAATAGGGTAGATGGGGTAACAATTACTATGTTTTTTTCGAATGCTTTGTTGTATAAGGTGGTGTCTTCATTAAGCGCTATAGCAAATGCAGGTTCCATCGGTATGAATAATAAAACAAAATCGGGGCTTTCTATTTGGTATAGATCCTGATAATTTTTATTTCCTAATTGTTCTACGTGAAGTTTTATCGAATTGACATGCTCTTTTAAATAACGGTTTTTTGTAGCTTCATCATCATCTTCGTTGATGTATTTTTCGTAGGCAGTCAAAGAAACTTTAGAATCGACAACCATCTTTTTTCCGTCGGGCAAATTGATAACAACATCTGGAAATACTCGATTTCCATCCTCTGTGGTATGACTTTGTTGTACTTCGTATTCACGCCCTTTTTCTAGTCCCGATTTTTCCAGTACGCGTTCTAGCACTAGTTCGCCCCAATTTCCTTGCATTTTACTGTCACCTTTCAAGGCTTTGGTCAAGTTGATAGTTTCCTTGCTCATTTGAATATTCATTTCGCGTAAACCCAGTATTTGTTGACGCAAAGCGGCATGATAATCAATGCTTTCTTTGTGGGTGTCTTCGACTTTCTTTTCGAATAACTGAATTTTATCTTGCAATGGAGTCAAGATATTTTTCATGTTTTCCTTGTTTTGCTCGGTAAATTTGTTTGATTTTTCGTCTAATATTTTATTGGCAAGGTTCTCAAATTCTTTGGTGAATTTTTCTTGAAGTTTTTCAACTTCTTCTTTTTGTTCTTTGTTGCGCTCCCAAAGATTTTCAAAGTCAACTTCTTTTTTTGAAAGTTGAATAGCTAGACTGTCTTTCTCGTTTCGGATGTTTTCCTTTTCAGAATTGGATAATTCCAGTTGTTTTTCAAAAGTGTTTTTATCGAGTAAAAATTGCTCTTTTTGTTGGCTGAATTGCGAATTCAAAGCGATTAATTTCTCTTCCAGACTTACTTTTTCCGATTGGAATCGTGCCGAAAAAATGAGTTTACCAATAAAGATACCAATTGCTAGGGCAATAATAAAGACCAATAATAAAGGAAGAATTGTTAACATAGAATTTTATTTTAAAAAAGTAAAAGTACGCATTAATACGTAGTACTTAATTTTAAAAAATGAAATTTCACGAATTATTCTAAATCTAATACTAAACGAACAATTTTATTTTTTTTAAGATTGCAACGCAACCTTTTTATTTGCAAGTCATCTTTATTATATAACCCAATTTAAATATAATATGAAGAATTTAATTTCGATCTTGTTTGTTGCTTTAAGCTTTTATTCGTGTACTGATATTTCTGATGATAACGTGCAAAATTGCGGTAGTATTACCAATGTAGCTTATGAGAGTTTTAGCTATTGTGGTGTTTTGAAAGAAAACCCAAAACAATATTCTTTTGTGATTTTAAACTCAAGTGAAGATGTGCAAAAAATATTTACAACTTGTCAAACGGTCGATGTTGCACTGCCGGATTTTACTCAGAAAAGAATATTGGGAATTTATGCTGGACCAAAACCAACAAGCGGATATGCCATAAAAATTCAATCGGTGGTTGAAGATGATTGCCAAATAGTTGTTGAGTATTTAGAAAAAGTACCTAAAAAGGATGAGGTTGTAACTACTGTTATAACTTATCCTGCAGACTATGTGATACTTCCAAAATCAAACAAACCTATTTTATTTAAGGAAGTAAATCAAATTAATGATTATGTTGTTATGGGGACTTATTTTGGAGAATGTTCTGGGACTGATTGTCAACAGTTTTTTAGAATAGAAAACAACAAAGTACTTCATTACCTAAAAGTGAATTATGATTCTTATGATTTTAATCAATACAATTATAAAGCATTAGGTTTTAAAGATGATTTTGCAGCTTTTCTTTTGAAAATTCCTACTGAAATTAAAAATTTGAAAGGGCAAACAAAAACATTTGGTTCACCTGATTCTCATGATCAAGGCGGTATTTATTTTGAATGGAGCCAAGGCGGTATTGTGACTAAAATATATTTGGATGCAGATAATTCAACAGATCAAACGCAAAACGTTATCCTCTTTAAGAAAGTAATTCAAGATAAAATAGCGGAATTGAAAACTAAATCATAAAAAAGGTTTGTTATCAAAAAAAATGATAATTTTTAGATAATAAATCGGAATTGAATCTGTAAAACCAGTATCAATATTTAATACTTGTGAAATGAAAAAAATAATTTTTATAAATCTTATAGTTTTTACTTTTTGTTCCTGTGCTAATGATGATACTGGTTTTGATTCAAATTCCAAAAAGGAAATAATGAATAGTTGGGCCTGGAAAATTTTTATTTTTACAGATGAAGGAGAGTTTACGCCTGTTGGGACAGCCAAAAATAAATTTGATAATACTACGAAAGTAAGTCCTATTTTTGTAGATGATGTTTTGGAAATTTACAGTAATGAAGATTTGTTCTTGAATAATCAAAAAGAAGCATTAAATGACCCAATTGTCTTTGCCAATTTTAATTTAACTAAAAGAAAAAAATAACGAGTTTAAAACCTATTTCTTGAAAGAAAACATAGAACTATATATAAAAAAGTGTGTCGAGAACGACCGGGAAGCACAACTGAAAATTTATCAGTTGTTTTCTCCTATTTTATACGGACTATGTCTTAAATACATGCGAAATGAAGATGACGCCAAAGATGTTTTTCAGGAGGCTTTTGTAATTGCTTTTCAAAAAATGGGGCAATACAAATTTGAAGGTAGTTTTGAAGGTTGGATCAAACGAATCTTTATTAATAAACTGCTGGAAACACTAAAGAAAAAGAAAAAAGATGTACTCTTTCTAGATGTTTTTGATACCGATGTGATTGAGGAAGAAGAATTAGAGTTGGCTCCAATTGAACAAGAGAAGCTATTGGAATACATTCAAGAATTACCAGATCAGTACCGAATGGTTTTCAATTTGTTTGTTTTCGAAAAAATGAAACACAAAGAGATTTCAAAGTTGCTTCAAATTTCAGAAGGCACATCGAAATCTAATTTGAATAGAGCCAAGAGTATTTTGAAAAAAAGAATTTTGGTTGTATTAAATTGTAAAACAGCATAATAAAATACCACATAAGTAAATAGAAACAAGGCATGAAAAATAAAGAAGCAAAATCTATTTTTTCTTCATTGGAAAACTACTCCAGTATTCCACCTCCCGAATTATGGGATAAAATTGAAGCGCAATTAGATGAACCTAAAAAGAAGAAACGCGCCATCATTTGGTGGTCGATTGCTGCTAGTTTAGTAGTTGGACTTTCTGTTCCAACTATTTTGTATTTTAATGCCAATCGTGGAAATGATCTTGAATTGAATGTGGAAAATAAAGTGAATGGAGTTGTTTTACAAAAGAATTCAAATGAGAAAAGTAATAGTACTCTGAAGGACAATAACGCCAAAAACAAGCATGATAAGTTCAATAGTAAAGGAATTAAAAATGAGGATTTAAATAGTAATCAAGTAGTGACAACAACCATTTCGAATATTTCTTTTAGAACAAAAGATTCTCCAAAACTTAAAAAATTGAATCAATGGAGAATCAATGGAACGGTTCAAACTGTTAAAAACGAATCACAATCGAATGCAATAGCTTTAAATCAAAATTCAAATATTACTAAATCTGAAATATCAATTGATAAATCAGCTCAAGTTGGTAATTCAAATTCAAGTAAAAACGCTACAGTTAGTAATCAAAACAGTAATATTTCAGAAGCGAACAAGAATAAAGTAATTATAGATAATTCAATTTCAAAATCTGAATTAGTAATTGACAAATCAGTTCAAATCAGCCAATCAAATTCTAGTGCTAAATCTATAGTGAATAATCAAAATAATAATATTTCAGAAGGAAACAAGAATAAAAGAATTGGAAGTAATACCATTTCAAAATCAGTGATAGTAATTGATAAATCAGTTCAAGTCAACCAATCAACTGATAGTAGCAAATCTATAGTAAGTAAGCAAAATAATTCCGTTTCTGGATCGAGCAGCAATAAAGGGATTACAGAAAGCACAAGTTCAAAAGATTCGTTGAACAAAATAAAATTAGAAGTTGAACAATTAGAAAAGGCTTTAGTGCAATTGGATAAAGACAAAACAAAGAAAAAAACGGTTTCTGAAAGTATCAATAAATGGTCTCTTCAGGTTTTTGCTGGTGTTATGAGTTCCCAAAATTATAATAATGAAAAAGCATTAGGCTACACTGTGGCTTCACAACAGTCTAATGGCTACGGTGTGAAGACCAATTATAAATTGAATAAAAAATGGGGCGTAAGTTCGGGTTTTAAAATTAACGAGCTGGGACAAAAAATTGCTGGTGTTTCTTATTATGATAAGCAAAACTTGTATGGAGCTGTTTCCGGTTCACTTCCTCTTGCCAACGATAACTATGTGCCTAATTCATCAACCAATTATCAATTTGTGTCGATTTCAAAAAATGAAGAATATTTATTTTCTTCCAATTCTAAAAATGAAAGTGGTCTCGAAAAAGGTGATGTTACACAAAATTTGAAGTATTTCGAAATGCCATTGGAGGTTTCATATGCTATTTTGAGCAAAAAGAAAACCAATATTATTATGAATACTGGAGGTTTTGTTGGGAAGTTAATTTCTAATGATATTGCTTTGAATGGAAGTTCAATTGGGGAAAATAAAAATGTAAATGAATATGTTTACGGTACTTTATTAAGTAGTACTCTACAATATGAACTCTTTAAAAAGACCAAATTTTTCATTGAACCTGGAATGAATTATTACATCAATCCATTAGAAAATCAATCATTCAATCAATTTCAGTTGATGTTTAATGTAGGACTGAATGTTTCTTTTTAGAATTGGCTAAAGAATAACTCTGTAATAAAATTTACATCAAAAAAATCCGTTGCAAGCTTTTGTGTTTGTAGCGGATTTAATTGTTTTAGAAATAACTTTAATTAATGGGTTAACAAATTTATCTTTGCCTTTTCAAAATAAAGCCAGAATGTCTCACCATCATTTCATACTTCACAAGCCGTACGGTTATTTAAGTCAATTTATTTATGAATTGAAGCGCAAGAAAAAGCTCTTGGGAGAATTATATGA
>NZ_DASTTN010000086.1:0-3557 GCF_035760125.1 Flavobacterium sp. | reverse complement strand
TGTATACCAATAATGACAAAGCCAATTTTCCATATACAAACTATTCAGACCTTAACGGAAATTTTTCAATCCGAAAACTAGACGGTGAAAACAACACAATTGAAGCTGATTATTCTTGGGTTTACTTCAGTCTATCATCACCTTTGGCCAATCCAAGTTCTTCTATCTATATTGTTGGGATGTTCAATAATTACAGCTTAACCCCAGAAAACAAAATGGATTTTAATTCCAAAAATGGTCTTTATGAAAAAGCAATTTTAATCAAACAAGGATTTACAAACTACCAATATATGTCAGTAAACAGTAAAGGATTTATCGATCAGGAGCATGCAATCGATGGAAATTTTTATCAAACTGAAAATGAATATACCGTGTTGGTTTATTACAAAGGAAGCAGCGATCGATACGAAAAAGTCATCGGACGTGGAACCGCCACTTCATTAAACATAACAAATTAGAAATCTTTGAAAATTTTTAAATAAAATATTCATTTTTTTCGTAGATTTGTTGCCATACAGCACTTAATTAGCTCATTAACATGGTTTCACAAATAACAAGAGGCATTAAAATTTCGGTATTGACTAGTTTTGAAGGAACGTACTTCAAAAACTATAAGATTCATTTTGCCTTTAGTTATGAGATTACAATCGAAAACCACAGTAAAGATTCTGTCCAATTGACTTCACGTCATTGGGAAATCTTCGATTCTTTAAATGATTTAGAATTTGTAGATGGAGAAGGCGTTATTGGGAAAAAACCAGTATTAAAACCGGGAGAACAACATACCTACAGTTCTGGATGTTTACTATCATCTCCTTACGGCGCCATGAAAGGTTATTTCAATATGATTAATTTTACTTCAACTAAATCTTTTAGAGTTATAGTGCCTACTTTTAGACTTTGCGCTCCTTTCGCATTGAATTAATACCGATTGCATATTCAAAATAGTCCAATTGCATTGTACTATTTTCATATTATATCGGCATTATACCAAAAGACTTCGGACTATAACAAAAATTCTACTAGTATAATTTGACTTTAATTATGACATTTTTAGCATAATTTAAATCTTTCCTTTGTACTTTTGCATCAAATTTATAATCGTTTAATATTTAATTATAGAGATATGCTAAAAGGATTTTTCAATGTACCAAAAGCGGTAAACGAACCCGTAAAAGGATACGCACCTAATTCCCCAGAAAAAGCAGCTGTTTTATCAGCATACAAAGAAATGTGGAATACTAAAATCGATGTTCCATTGTATATTGGTAGCGAAGAAATTAGAACAGGAAACACCAAAAACATGACCGCTCCACACGATCATAAACATGTAGTTGGAACTTACCATTTAGCCGAAAAATCACACGTAGAAAGTGCTATTTCAAATGCTTTGGAATCAAGAACAGCATGGGCGAATATGGCTTGGGAACAAAGAGCAGCTATTTTTCTTAAAGCAGCTGAATTGATTGCCGGTCCTTACAGAGCAAAAATTAATGCCGCAACAATGATTGGGCAATCCAAAAATATTCATCAAGCAGAAATTGACGCTGCCTGTGAATTGATTGATTTTTTACGTTTCAACGTGGAATTCATGACTCAAATTTATGCAGACCAGCCTAAATCGGCATCCGATATGTGGAACCGTTTAGAATACAGACCGCTTGAAGGTTTTGTATACGCAATAACTCCATTCAACTTTACAGCTATTGCTGCTAATTTGCCTGCAAGTGCTGCTATGATGGGCAATGTTGTGATTTGGAAACCAAGTGACAGTCAAGTATTCTCTGCCAAAGTTATTATCGACGTATTCAAAGAAGCGGGAGTTCCTGACGGTGTAATTAACGTTGTTTTTGGAGATGCATTGATGATTACCGATACTGTTTTGGCAAGTCGTGATTTTGCTGGAATCCACTTTACTGGTTCTACACATGTATTCAAAGATATCTGGGCAAAAATCGGAACAAACGTTCACCATTACAAAACATACCCAAGAATTGTTGGGGAAACTGGTGGTAAAGATTTTATCATTGCTCACCCAAGCGCAAATCCAAAACAAGTTGCGACAGGAATCGTTCGTGGAGCATTTGAATTTCAAGGACAAAAATGTTCTGCTGCATCAAGAGCTTACGTACCACAAAGCTTATGGCCAGCGATTAAAGAACAATTGATTACAGATACAAAATCAATGAAAATGGGTTCTCCTGAAGATTTCAGTAACTTTATTACTGCTGTTATCCATGAAGGATCTTTTGATAAATTGGCTAGTTTTATTGACCAAGCTAAAAAAGATGCTGACGCAGAAATTATCGTTGGTGGAAATTACGACAAATCTGTTGGTTACTTTATTGAGCCAACAATAATCGTAACAACAAATCCACATTACACAACAATGGAAACCGAATTATTCGGACCTGTTATGACGATTTATGTTTATGAAGACGCTAAATGGTCTGAAACATTGAAATTGGTAGATTCAACATCTGAGTATGCTTTAACCGGAGCTGTTTTCAGTCAAGATCGTTACGCTATTGAAGAAGCAACAACAGCTTTACAAAACGCTGCCGGAAACTTCTACATCAATGACAAACCAACTGGAGCTATCGTAGGAATGCAACCATTTGGTGGAGCAAGAGCTTCTGGAACCAATGACAAAGCAGGTTCTGCATTGAACTTATTGCGTTGGGCTTCTCCAAGAACGATCAAAGAAACATTCGTAACTCCAACAGATTACAGATATCCTTTCTTGGGAGAATAGTCCTAAAGTTGAAGGTCAAAAGTCTTGAAGACTTTATAAATATAAAAGCCGAATCTTAAATTTAAGATTCGGCTTTTTACTTTATGACTTTCAAACTTTCGTCTTTCAGACTTATACCACAAACTTCAAAGGCAAGTGAACCACTTTCTTGGTCTCGAAAAACTCATCTTCAAAGAAATCAGAAATATTGTATTCTGTCGCTTTTGGGAAATCTTTCAATTCCTCGGTTAAATCACCACCTTTTAAATAAAGAATACCGTTTTTCAATTCGTGTTTGTTTTGCTTCTTGATTTTGGTTTTTACCCAAGAAACAAAATCGGGCATGTTAGTAACCGCACGACTTACTATAAAATCAAAATCTCCTTTCACATTTTCCGCACGAAGTTGTTCGGCTTTGACATTTTTTAGCTCTAACGCTTCGGCAACGGCTTTAACTACCTTTATTTTCTTAGCAATAACATCAATCAAATAAAAACGCGTTTCAGGGAAAAGAATAGCCAATGGAATTCCAGGAAATCCACCGCCTGTGCCCACATCCAATACATAAGTTCCGGGTTCAAACTTATTTACTTTGGCAATGGCCAATGAATGCAATATATGTTTAGTGTACAACGAATCAATATCTTTACGTGAAATAACGTTGATTTTTTCATTCCAATCATGGTATAAAAAATCCAATTTTTGAAACTGTTCTATCTGATTATCAGATAGGTTAGGAAAATACTTTAGAATCTCATCCATCTTAAAAATTTTTAACAAAAGTACTGCTTTTCGCTTAGAAATATTTAACTCAATATTGTAT
>NZ_DASTTN010000085.1:0-4639 GCF_035760125.1 Flavobacterium sp. | reverse complement strand
TATTTGCTCAAATACAATACCTTTGACATTAATTAGTAGTACTACTGCATCTTCTCCAACCTATCAATGGCAAAGTTCTACAACTTCTGGTATAGGTTTTACAGATATTACAGTTAATGGGACTAATGCAACATATGTATTTCCTTCAGCTTTAACCCAAACAACCTATTATAGATTGAAAATAAAAAGCACTTGTACTGTTGTTACGAATCAAATAACAATTACGGTAACATTGCCTGCAATTCCTACAGCGGTAACGCCAAATAGCGGAATTTCCATTTGCAACGGTTCAAGCACAAACGTTAATGCTACATCAGCAGGAAACACCATAAATTGGTACACAGTAGCATCAGGAGGAACACTTTTGGGGAATTCAGCAAGTGGAGCCAATTTTTCAGTTTCGCCTTCAAGCAATACTATCTATTATGCTGAAACTAAAACTACTGCGGGATGTTTAAGCGCAACTAGAACTGCTACTGCCTTGATAACAGTAAATACATTATCAACAGCACCGACAGGAGCCACAGGAACAACAACAATCTGTAATGGAGGAAGTACTACGCTTACTGTAGCTGGCGGAAGCGCAGGAACAGGAGCTGGCGTAGAATGGTTCACGGGTTCATGTGGAGGTGCATCAGCGGGAACAGGAAACAGTATTACAGTTTCTCCAAGTGCTACAACAACTTATTATTTACGTTATAATGGAACATGTAACACAACGACATGTGCTACAGTAACTGTAACAGTAAATACATTATCAACAGCGCCGACAGGAGCCACAGGAACAACAACAATCTGTAATGGAGGAAGTACTACGCTTACTGTAGCTGGCGGAAGCGCAGGAACAGGAGCTAGCGTAGAATGGTTCACGGGTTCATGTGGAGGTACATCAGCGGGAACAGGAAACAGTATTACAGTTTCTCCAAGTGCTACAACAACTTATTATTTACGTTATATTGGAACATGTAACACAACGACATGTGCTACAGTAACTGTAACAGTTAATCCAACAAGTAATGGAGGAAGTGTTTCTGGATCACAAACAACTATTTGTCTTAATACAAGTACTGGAGTCTTAACTTTAGGAGGTGGTTATGTTGGTTCAGTAGTACAGTGGGAGAAGAGATTAGATTCAGAACCGACTTGGACAACAATTTCAAATACTTCGACAACTTATTCAGATATACCTACAGTAGCAGGTGTATGGGAATACAGAGCTTTAGTTCAAAGCGGAAGCTGTCCAGCAATTTACTCTACTTCTTTTGCGGTTACTGTAGAATCTGGAATTCCTGTTGTTCCTATTTTAAATAGTGTCAGTTTATCATGTAATCTAACTTCTGCTGTAGGTACTTGGGCAGCAGTTTCAAATATATCTAATTATCAATTTGATCTTTCCATAGATCCTTTATTTGGTGTTGGTACTTTTGTAGGTGGTTATCAAGATTTTCCGGTATCTCTATCAGCTACCTCTACAGAATCTGTAGCTCTAAGCGGGTTAAATGCTAATGCAACTTATTATGCTAGACTACGAACAGTTAGCAGTTGTGGTACAGTAAGCGGAAATTCAAATGTTGTCACCATCTCAGTGCCTATTACCACAACCACGGATGGTGGTTTAACTTGGAATAATGGTCAACCAGATAATACTATGAAAGCGGTATTCATGAGTACTGGAAGTATTGATCCTATTACTATGGTTACTCCAATAGATGCCTGTTCTTGCGAAATCGGCCCAGGAGTGAATGTTGTGGTTGGAACTCCTAGTGGAGCAAATGCAAATGCTGATGCTATCTTAAAGCTTGAAAAAGGATTGCATGTTGACGATTCAAGTACTTTAACTTTCGAGAACAACGCGAGTTTGATTCAGGTTGACGATTTCGCCGTGAATACTGGAAAAATTATTTACAATCGTACTACTACCGCGATGAAGAATTTCGATTATACGTATTGGTCTTCACCAGTTCAAGGTCAAACCCTGTATGATTTATCGCCAAACACTTTATGGGATAAATATCTTAGTTATAGCTTAGATAATAAATGGGTTGTTGAAGCGTACGGGACTTCAATAATGTTTGCTGGAAAAGGATATATCATTAGAGTGCCAAAGCCTCAATTTTGGCCTAATCCTTTAGCGGCTGATTATGTTCAATCCGTAAAGTTTAAAGGAGTGCCAAACAATGGAAAATACACGTTAGCAATTGCCCCGACAGGGTATAGTAACTTAGTAGGTAATCCATATCCATCAGCTATGAGTGCAGATGCTTTTCTGTTGGAAAATAGTGTGAATAATCCTAGGGTAGAATCGACAATTCGTTTTTGGACGCATAGTACGGTGATTACCAATAATAAATATTCTGGCGCCGATTATGCTTCTTATAATTATTTAGGAGGGGTAGGAACGAGTGGTAATTTTGTGGACACAAACGGTAACGGTATAAAGGATGTTGGTGAAGTAGTGATTGCTGCTAATAGTCCTTTAGGTAATATAGCAGCTGGGCAATCTTTTTTCGTAAAAAGTGCTACAAAAATAGAGCCAGTTGTTTTTAAAAACAGTATGCGAGTAGGTGTTTCAGGCAAAAATGCTCAATTTTTTAGAGGGACTAAATCAAAAACTGCTGCTATAGAGAAACATCGTGTTTGGTTGAATTTGACCAATTCCGAGGGTGCTTTCAAGCAACTATTAGTTGGTTATGCTACAGGAGCAACGAATGGGCTAGACAGTGCTTTTGATGGTTTGAGTATTAACAGTAATGTCTACATTGATTTTTATAGTGTAAATGAGGGTAATAATTTTGTGATTCAAGGGCGAGCCGTTCCATTTGACAAAACGGATAAAGTGCCATTGGGTTATAAAACTACTATCGAAGGTGTTTTTACAATAAGTATTAATCAAGTAGATGGTGCTTTGACGGATCAACCAATTTTTATAGAAGATAAAGTGACCAATGTTGTTCATAATCTTAAAAACGGGCCTTATTCATTTAATACTGTTAAAGGAACGTTCAATGATCGTTTTATGTTGGTTTATGTTGATAAAACAGTAGTGACGAAGCGATCTATAACAGTTGGAACCTCGGTGAATAGTTTGAATCCAACTTTGGAAAACCAATCTATTGATGGAAAAGATAATTCGATAATTGTGTCTGTAAAGAACCATCAAATTAAAATTAACTCTTTTGAGGAGACTATGTCAATGGTTATGGTTTATGATTTGAGAGGAAGATTGCTTTATGAAAACAATGAAGTGAATAGTAATGAATATGTGATAAAGGAATTGAATTACAGTGATCAGTTTTTAATTGTTATGACACAATTAACCAATGGCAATTGGATTACCAAAGAGATTATTCTGAAAAATTAAGTATTAGTATTACTTTGATTTTAGCCCCATTCTGACTAATCAGAATGGGGCTTTTTTATTTTAAAATAACCTTTCTAATGATTGATACAGTAATGGATTGTTATTAAATTTATTATATATAAAAAACCATGTAGGAAAATATTTTTTAAATTTAATGATAATTATAAAGTAATTCTTATTTTAGCATTGTGTGTTTTAGAGTTTTAATTTGATATTATTTTTTATGAAACAACTTATTTTTTGTTGTTTATTTTTTATTTCTTCACCAGTTTTAACTTTTGGACAATCAATATTTGAAAACCCTATCAATGGAGTGAATTCGAATGAATCAAATCCCTATACTATTGGAGAATTAGTAGATTCTAATATTATGGTTACTGGTATTGGTAGGGGAAGTGGAATATTTGGTTTAAATGCAAATGGGAGGTACGATGCCAGAAGTTGGAAATCAGCTGAATTGGACGTAAATGCTTATTTTGAGTTTACCATAATTCCCAAAACGGATAAAAAAATTGATTTTGTTAGTTTTGAATATACTGGTCAGATTTCGATTAATGGCCCTGTTCTTTTTGCGTTTCGTTCGAGTGTTGACGGTTTTACTTCAGATATTGGTATTGCTTCTGCAACGGGTTCGATAATTTCCTTGTCAGCTACCGCGTTTCAAGATGTAGCTACTCCTATAAGCTTTAGATTGTATGGATGGGCGGCTATTGCGGGAACTGGAGCTTTTAGTATTAATGATTTCCAATTTAATGGTGTGATTTCTTGTGCGACTCCGCAAATATCTAGATTACCAGAAATAAGCCTTAGTTGTTCATCTACTTCTTTTGTTTTGAATTGGCTTCCTTCTCTACATGCCTCAAATTATTTTATCGATATAGCGACCGATTCTGGTTTTGTCAATAATCTTGTTGACTACCAAAATAAAGAATTAGGGAATGTTTTATCTGAAACCGTTACTGGCTTAACTGCTGGGAAAGCATATTATGTTCGATTGCAATCTGCAAATGATTGTTCTATCAGTAGTTATTCAAATAGTATAAAAGTAGCTCCACCAGAAACTATTTATGATGGATCATGGTCCAATGGTATTCCTAGTCTAGCAAAGAATGTGCGATTTTCTAATAATTTTAATTTGAGTACATTTATGGAAGCCTGCTCTTGTCAAATTGATGAGAACGTAATTGTTCATGTTGATTCCGGAGGAGTTTTAAAGCTTGAAGAGGGATTGGATGTTGCTCCTTTAGGTTCCTTGATCTTTGAGAATAATGCAAGTTT
>NZ_DASTTN010000084.1:0-3704 GCF_035760125.1 Flavobacterium sp. | reverse complement strand
TTCCAATCGACAATTTTACCAATTGGATTTTTCTCGTTCATTATCTTCAAAGCTGTTTCATTGACCATCATCGAATTTATAGTATCTGAAGCAATTTTTGGATCAAAATACCGTCCTTGTGCCATTTCAATTTTCATCATTTCAAGCATACCAAAATCAACTGCCAAATTTTGACCTTGAATATTATTGCCCTTATAACTAAAACTCGATGAAGAATCATTTCCTCCTCCAAATTTGAATGCTCCTGTTGCTACTTGCTCTACTCCTTTTATTTTTGAAATTTCATTTTTGACAGTTGTGTATCGATCAAATATCTGTTGTTCTGCATTTTTTGCATTAAGGATGGCTTCTGGTTTGTAATAAAAAATTTCTAAAACCTGTTCCCCTGAAAATCCTAAGTTTTTATTGGCTAGATAGCGTACTTGCTCGTACACAATATAAGAACCGATAATAAAGAAGGAAGCAATGCTAAATTGTAGAATTAACATTCCGTTCCGAAGCCAGACACCACTTTTATTTCTGCCAAAATTCCCTTTCAATACTTTTAAAGTTTCAAAATTAGATACATATATCGCTGGAAAAACGCCTGCACAAATTACAGTAATTATAAAAATGAATATAGTTTGGAGATAGAATTGGTTTCCATAAATGATTAATTTTTTATCTAAAAACTCATTATAGTATGGTAATGACAGTTCAACAATAACTAATGCCAGCAAAATAGAAATCGAAACGGTAATTATAGTTTCAAACAAAAACTGTTTGATTATTTCAGCTTTTGAAGCACCAACAATTTTTCGCACACCTACTTCTTTGGCGCGACGAATAGCATTTGCTGTTGCCAGATTTATATAGTTGACTATAGATAATATCAAAATTAAAATAGACAATCCAACCATTATCAGTAGAAATTGGTAGTTCCCATTCCCTTCGGGCATTCCTTGACCTTTAGAGTGTAATCTGGAAACTGAAAGAGGTTCTAATATGAAATTAAAATGACCATATTTTGATTCATATTCTTTTGGACTAATTCCTTCTCCTTTTGCTTCTTTGACTATTTTATTTTGATAGTAAATTGAAGTGATTTTTTTCGAAATTTCATTCGCTTTTGAAGGGTCTTTTAACTTGATAAACCAACCATTATTAAAATTCCCCCAATTGTCTTTATCTAGATCAATCCTTCTTTTCATATTGTTCACTACTGCATCAGGAGCAATCGATGAATTCTCTGTAATTTTATATACAGCGGTTACGGTTAGAATTTGATTTTCATATTGAATTTGTTTTCCGATTGGATTTTCAGTTCCAAAAAATTGTATTGCCGTTTCTTTTTTCATAGCAATACTATTTTCATTTTGCAATACGGTTTTTGGATTTCCCTGAAGAAAATCAAAAGGAAAAAAATCAAAGAAATCATTTTGAGCGTTAAACAATTTTTGAATAATTATTTTTTTGTCTTTATATTTATAAAGTGGGGATTCGTACCAATTTTCGCAGTACATCATCTTTTCAATATTAGGGTCATTTTTTAAGAATGGTACAAAGGTAACTGGAGAATTTGCTCCTGCTTCGTTCTCTCCAATATCGACCAAAACCTGAAAAACATTCTCTTTTTCAGGATTCCAATCATTGTAACTCTTCTCATCATTCCAATACAGTAATGCAAAAATCAATCCCGCGATTCCAATACTCAAACCCAAAATGTTTAAAGCTGTAAAAAGCTTGTTGTTTTTGATGTGGTATAAAAATATATTTGTCCAATTTTTTAACATAATTTCTAAGAGTTTATTGGCTTATCAGTACATCAACATTACGACTATTCGTTTTTTCAGAAAGGATTACTCCATCTTTCATATGAATAGTTTTTTGGGAAAAAGAAGCATCATAATCTGAGTGTGTAACCATCAAAATTGTCGCCCCATTAGCATGCAAATCGGTAAGTAGTTCCATCACTTCGTTTCCGCTTTTACTGTCCAAATTTCCCGTTGGTTCATCGGCAAGAATGATTTTTGGGTCGTTGATCAAAGCTCTGGCAACGGCAACACGTTGTTGCTGTCCACCGGAAAGTTGCTGTGGATAATGTTTTAGTCGATGTGAAAGCCCTAATCTCTCGGCAATTACTGATACTTTTTTCTTTCTGTCAGATGAAGGAACTTTGTTGTAAATCAAAGGCAATTCGATATTGTCATATACTGATAGTTCATCAATCAGATTGAAATTCTGAAAAATGAATCCAATATTTTCTTTTCTGGCTTTTGATTTATCTTTTTCTTTAAGCCCTGTCATTTCCTGATTTAGTAATTGATAACTCCCACTGGAAGTGCTGTCCAGTAATCCAACAATATTCAATAAAGTAGATTTTCCACTTCCTGAAGGTCCCATGATAGATACAAAATCACCTTCCTTGATGGTTAATGAAATTTCACTTAATGCTTTAGTCTCTACTTCTTCTGTTCTAAATACTTTTGAAAGGTTTTTAATTTGAATCATAATATTATTCGTTTTTTGATTGATGATATTTTTTATAATTTTTTATTTTCTCTTTAATCTTACTTATTTGTTCTTTATTCGAAATTCAAAACTTCTACGTCCTTATAATCTTTATAGGATGAAGTAATTACTTGTTCATCAGCTTTCAATCCGCCTAGCACTTCATAATACAGTGGGTTTTCTCTACCCAATTTAATTGCTCTTCTTTCTGCTTTGTTTCCGCTGACAACAAAAATCCATTTTCCATTGGTTTCTTCATAAAAACTTCCCTTTGAAAGTACTTTGGTCTTTGTTTTTTCTGACAGATTTAATTTCACCCCAAAACTCAATCCTTGTTTTAAATCCAATTTTTTGGATGAAACAAAATCCAATTCTACTTGAAACCTACCATTTTTGATTTCAGGAATCACTTTGGTTATTTGAACTTCAATGGCTTTATTGTCAAAATCAACTGTCCCCTTCTGTTTCTCTGCAATTTTATCCAAATAAAACTCATCTATATCCGCAACAAGTTTATAACCTTTCATATCATCTATAAAACCAATACTCGTGTTTTGTGCATATGTTTTTCCCAATATTGGTTCGAATGAAGAAAGCCTTCCGGTAATAGGTGCAGTAATCAAGAAATTCTTTTTGTTCGTTCTTAATATATCCAAACTTTTGTTCATTATGGCAATCGATTGGTTTAGCTGTCCAATCTGAATTTGATTTGCCAGTTTTTCTTTTTTGACACTTTGTTTGATAATGTTCATACGCTCTTTTTGAAAACGATAATTTTCGTTGGTTTTCTCCCATTCATTTTTAGAAAGTATTTCTTGTTCAAAAAGTTTCTTGTTCAAATCGTATAAATTTTTTGCATCCAGATAATCGTGTTCTATTGCAATCAAGTCTTTTTCTAAATTCAATTCTTGATTTCTCAAATCGAGTTTGGCTTTATTCAAATTATTGATTTGTTCAATAATGGCTGTTTCCTGTTGCATATAAGCCAGTTCTGCATTAGGATTATACAATCTTGCCAGCGGTTGGCCTTTGATAACCATATCTCCATTTTCGACAAATATTTCCTGAACGGCTCCGCCTTCAATGATATTAACCAACATTGAATTTAAAGGAACTGCTTTTGCTTGAAAAGACATGAAATCTTCAAAAAAATTATTTTCGACTGTCTTAATCGTGATTTCAGCTGCCTTTATTGTAAGACTTCTTTTCTTTGT
>NZ_DASTTN010000083.1:0-2732 GCF_035760125.1 Flavobacterium sp. | reverse complement strand
TTGATATTATAGATTAA
Source organism: Flavobacterium sp. (assembly GCF_035760125.1). GTDB lineage: Bacteria > Bacteroidota > Bacteroidia > Flavobacteriales > Flavobacteriaceae > Flavobacterium. The sequence goes on along the minus strand of NZ_DASTTN010000083.1, from coordinate 2,715 downwards.
TTTAGTTTTCGGTTTTCAGTCACAGTTTTCAAAGCTGTGACTGTTTACTGTGACTGCGACTAAAAAAGGAAATGAAAAACCTAATCCTCTATATAATCCTGTTTTGTTCAACGTCAATTTTTGCTCAAAACGAGCAATTGGCACAGTATTATTATGACAAAGGGGATTTCGAGAAAGCTTTGGTCAGTTATCAGGAATTGTCGGATGGATTGCCAACTAATCCTTTTTATTTTCAGCGAAAAATAGACTGTATGCAACAATTACTCCAGTTTGCACCAGCTGAAAAAGCAATTCAGGAACGATTGGACAGATACAAACAAGCTACACTTTTGGTTGAATTAGGATACAATTTTCAATTACAGAAAAATGATTCGAAAGCCAAAAAGTATTATGATGATGCGATCGACAAAATCAGAAAAAATCCAAATGAAGTTTACGGGGTTGCCAATGTTTTTGAAAAGAAAGTATTGCTGGAGTATGCTTTGAAATCTTATTTGTTGGCTAGTGAATTGGTTCCAACTTTTGATTTTAAATATCAAACTGCTTTGTTGTATGGACAACTTGGAAATACGGATCAGATGATTGCCAATTTTTTGGATGAAGCTGTTGAGAATCCACAGTCGGCATTGATGATTCAAAATCAATTGACACGTTATATGTCAACCGATGGAGATTCTAAGTTCAATGATAGTCTTCGAAAAGCCTTGATCATTAGAGTTCAAAAAAGCCAGGATGTTTTTTGGAATCAGTTTTTGAGTTGGTTTTATATGCAACAAAAAGAGTTTGGTAAAGCCTTTATTCAAGAAAAAGCAATCTATAAACGAAATCCAGAGTCTCTTACCAGTATAATCAGTTTAGGGCAAATGGCCATCGAAGAAGGAGATAATGAGGTTGCCACAGGAGTTATGGATTATGTACTGCTAAATACTACCGATGTAGAGATGATTGTGCAAGCCCAAACTTATTTGTTGAAAATGAAAATGGAAAAAGCGCAAGAAAAGGATTTTGCAGCTATCGATGCCCAATTTGAGCTTTTGTTAAAACAGTACGGCATAGCTCCAGTTACTCTATCTTTGCAATTAAAACAGGCACATTTTGTGAGTTTCATAATGAAGAATCCTACTGAAGGAAAAGCCATTATTAAACGAGCGGCGGAAATGCAATTGAATCAATTCGATCAGGCTCAATGTAAAATGGAGTTGGCCGATATTTTGCTTTCAGAAGAAAAATTTAATCAGGCGTTACTTTATTATTCACAGATTGAGGAGAATTTGCAAAACAATGTGTTGTCACATGAAGCAAGCTTAAAATCGGCAAAAACCAGTTATTTTAAAACTGATTTTGAATGGGCTTTGAAGCAATTTAAAGAGTTAAAATCAGCCAGTACACAGTTGATTGCCAATGATGCTTTGGAGTATTTTCTGTTAATCAATGACAATACCGTTGCCGATTCGACCCAAACCGCTCTGAAGCAATTTGCCAAAGGAGATTATCTTTTGTACCAAAATAGAAATCAAGAAGCGATTGTTCAGTTTCAGTCTATTCTGAAAAGTTTCAAAGGGCAGGAAATAGAAGGTGTAACTTTGTTGAGATTGGGAAGATTATATGAAAAGTTAGGAGATTATAATTTAGCTTTGGCACAATATCAAGACATAATTGACCATCATAGCGATGGAATATACATAGACGAAGCTTTGTATTTTTCCGCAGATATTTATAACAAGCAATTGCAACAACCTGATAAAGCCAAGGCATTGTTCGAGAAAATCATTTTCAGCCATCAGGACAGTATTTATTTTGTAGATGCAAGAAGAAAATTCAGAGAATTGCGAGGAGATACGAATTTATAAGAGAAGAGTTAAACAAATCAACAGAAAAAATGATAATATATAATGTTACCACAAACATTCACGAAAGTGTTCACGATAAATGGATGATCTGGATGCAGCATAAACACATTCCGGAAATGTTGGCTTGTGGAAAATTTATTTCAGCACGTTTAGTTCGTGTTTTGGTAGAAGAAGAAATGGGGGGAGTTACCTATTCGGTTCAGTATACAACAGACAGTAAGGAAACATTAGATAGATATTACTTGGAAGATGCTCCTAAACTAAGAGAAGAAGGCGAGAAATTGTTTGGCGATAAAATGCTGACTTTTAGAACCGAATTGCAAGTAATAAGTGATCATTAATAGATTATTCGATTTTTAGATAGTTCGTTAGTTCGAAAATCTAACAATCTAATATTCGAAAATCTAACAAAATAAAATGGAAAAAGTAACAGCCAAAAAACACCTCGGGCAGCATTTCTTAAAAGACGAGAGCGTTGCAAAAGACATCGCCGATACTCTGAATTTAGAAGGTTATGAAGATGTGCTAGAAATAGGACCTGGAATGGGAGTGCTGACCAAGTATTTATTGGAAAAACCAATCAATACTTTCGTTATCGAAATTGATACCGAATCGGTTGAATATTTGGGTGTGCATTATGATAAATTGAAAGATAGAATCATCTCAAAGGATTTCCTAAAATACGATATCAATGAAGTTTTTGCAGGAAAACAGTTTGCGATAATTGGTAATTTCCCGTACAATATTTCGACCCAAATTGTTTTTAAAGCATTGGAATACCGAAATCAGATTCCTGAATTTGCCGGAATGTTCCAGAAAGAAGTTGCGGAACGTATCTGCGAAAAAAAGGGAACCAAAGCTTATG
>NZ_DASTTN010000082.1:0-19377 GCF_035760125.1 Flavobacterium sp. | reverse complement strand
TCCTGTACGTAACTTCTCTGAAGACAATCCTGTTTCGGAAGAAATTAACCTGGTAATCAACTGTACGGATGCCATCTCCAAGGAGAATAAAGCAACAGGATGTCCAAAATCGATTGCAATATTTCTGGCCATAGACAAGATAAAGGCTGTTTTTCCCATCGCTGGTCTCGCCGCAATGATTATTAAATCACTTGGTTGCCAACCAGAAGTTAGTTTGTCCAGCTTATCAAAACCTGTTGCTACACCACTAAGTCCTTCCTGTCCTGCAATTTCTTCGATACGTTTTTTGGCTTGCAGTACTAAACTCTGAGCCGTTTCGGAACTACGTTTGATATTTCCTTGTGTTACTTCATAAAGTTTGGATTCGGCTTTGTCCAACAAATCAAATACATCAGTAGTCTCATCATAGGAATCTTCAATGATTTCAGATGAAATCCGAATCAAACTGCGTTGAATAAATTTTTGAAGAATAATTCTCGAGTGAAATTCAATATGTGCCGAAGATGAAATCTTTTGCGTGAGCTGAATTAAATAAAAATCCCCTCCAGCAAGATCCAATTTTGCGCTTTTTCGAAGTTGAGCCGAAACGGTCAACAAATCGATTGGCTGTGTGTCATTGAATAATTGAACAATGGCCTCAAAAATATATTTGTGAGCATCTTTGTAAAATGCATCAGCTTGCAAGATGTCAATTACCTCATCTACTCCTTTTTTATCAATCATCATTGCCCCAAGCACTGCCTCTTCTAAATCTAATGCTTGTGGTGGTAATTTTCCTTTTTCTAAGTTTATAATTGTTGTTTTGTCCACTTTAACCGGACTAATATTTTTGAAATTTTCCATGTAGCGAAAGTAACTAAAATTAAAAAAAAAATCACAATTGAGTTATTACAATTTATTGTTTATAAGTACCTGTTTTTTGTTTATAACCAAAAAAAAATCCGAAACTGTAAGGCTTCGGATTAAGGTCTTAAAAATGAGGACTTATTCTTTAAACTCTCCCATTTTACAGTATTTATCCATTCTCTGCGCGATTAATTCTTCTGTTGATAAGTCTTTCAATTCATTATATCCTTTTATGATATATTGCTCAACAGTTGTAAAAGTGGTCTCTCTGTCATAATGAGCTCCCCCTAACGGTTCTGGAATAATATCATCAACTAATTTTTGCTTTTTCATATCGGCAGAAGTCAACTTCAAGGCTTCAGCAGCTTGTTCTTTGTAGTCCCAACTTTTCCATAAAATTGACGAACAAGATTCTGGTGAAATTACTGAATACCATGTGTTTTCCAACATATAAACACGATCCCCAACACCAATTCCCAATGCTCCACCTGATGCTCCTTCTCCAACGATAATTGTTATGATAGGCACTTTCAAACGTACCATTTCAAAAATGTTTCTTGCGATTGCTTCTCCTTGTCCACGTTCTTCCGCTTCCAAACCAGGATAAGCACCCGGAGTATCAACTAAAGTTACTACAGGAATATTAAATTTCTCTGCCATTTTCATCAAACGCAACGCTTTTCTATATCCTTCAGGATTAGCCATCCCAAAATTCCTATACTGACGCGTCTTGGTATTGAATCCTTTTTGTTGTCCAACAATCATAAAAGATTGTCCTCCAATTTTCCCTAGACCACCAATCATGGCTTTATCATCCTTAAAACCTCTATCTCCATGCAGTTCCAGAAAAGTATCTCCACAAATCCCTTTGATATGATCCAAAGTATAAGGTCTACTTGGATGTCTTGATAGCTGTACACGTTGCCATGCAGTTAAGTTTTTGTAAATCTGTTTTTTGGTCTCCTCTAACTTTTTGTTGATTTGTTTGCAAGTATTGGTAACATCAACATCCGATTCTAAACCAATAACAACACATTTATCTAATTGTTCTTCAAGTTCTTTTATAGGAAGCTCAAAATCTAAATATTCCATAGGATTTGTGCGTATTTATTATTGTTTTTATTTTTCAATTTGGAACTGCAAATATAAAATTTAATATCGTTATACACTTATTTTTTTGTTCAAGTAGAAAAAAATAGGTTTTACAAAAATAAAAATCTTACAATTGATCTTCTTTTCTATAGTGTTTTATAATACCATTTAACAGTACTGTAATTACAATTACAACAGCTCCGATATAAAATTCCGTGCTCATTTTTTCTTTTCCACCAATGATAAAAAAAGCCAATATAATACCGTAAACAGGCTCTAAATTAGTCGTTAACATAACCGTATAAGGTGATAATTGTCGCATTACTTTTACCGAAGCAGTAAAGGCATATGCAGTACAGATGGATGCTAAAATTAAAATCAAAACCCAATTTTTAACTGACAACACAAAAAAGTCTGCATTGAAAGAACCTTTGAATAAAAAGTAGATTGTGATAAAAATAAAACCGGCTAAGAATTCATAAAACGAAATCACAGAAGGGTCATGATATGCAATTAACTTTCCATTTATCAAGGTAAACAATACACCCAATATTATGGCGACCAATGCTAATAACATACCACTCCAATAATTAATTTCCACCTGCATGATTAATCCTAAACCCGCAATAATAATAAGCCCAAAGAAAACTTCATACCAAAGTACTTTTCGACCGTAAAACAAAGGCTCCAATAATGAGGCAAAAAATGCACCCAAAGAAAAAACAGACAAGGTTATCGAGACTGTTGATACTTTTATGGCTTCAAAAAAGAAAATCCAGTGTAGTGCTATCAAAAGACCAACAATTATGAATTTAACTAATGACTTGGGAGCAACTTTAAATGATTTCTTTTTGACAGCAAGAAAAACAGCAATAAAAATTGCCGCAAAAAACATTCTATACCAAACTAAAAATTGAGACTGGATTGTAATTAATGCTCCTAAAATTGCTGTAAACCCCCAAATAAAAACAATTAAATGTAGATTAAGGTAACTTCTTAAATTATCGTTTCGCATTTCGTAATAAATAAACAGCTAATATTCCAAAAACAATATTGGGCAACCAAACAGCCAAAAGTGGTGAAAATGAAGATTTCTCGGCCAATACGCCAAATATTTTATCAAAAAAGACAAATGAAAATGCTACCGCAATTCCAATAGCCAAATTGACTCCCATTCCTCCTCTTCGTTTCATTGAAGACACAGAAACAGCAATAATAGTCAATATAAATGCTGAAACGGGAACACTGTATTTTTTATACAAAACGACCAAATAAACATTGATATTGGACGACCCACGCTTTCTTTCCTTATCGATAAAAGCATTTAAGTCCCCTAAACTTAGTGTTTCGGCGATATAAACTACAGGTGCCAAATCTTCCAGATCAAAACTGAATTTCATCTTCTTTTCAGGAGCTTTTTCAATCACATCCCCTTCTTTCCCAACGATTCTTTTGGTATAATCAAACAGGGAATAGTTCTTTTCTTTAGGATTCCATTTGATTCTACTAGCGGTGATTTTGTACTCTAGTTTTTCTTTTTTAAATCGCTCCAACGAAAAGTTGAAAGCCATTTGCGATTCATTATTAAAGCTGTTTACATAGATAAACTCATTGTCACTTATCTGTCTGTAGACATCCGTATTATCACCCCGCATGAGTGCCTTCCCATCATTCCTCAGATAAGTGTACCGGAAATTATTATACCCTTCACTGGAAACGGGAATAACCCAAAAACCCATGAGCAATACTATAATAGAAACAATGGAAGCTCCTATAATATAAGGCCTCATGAATCTTGTAAACGAAATCCCGGAACTCAGAATGGCAATAATCTCTGTGTCATTTGCCAATTTTGAGGTGAACCAAATAACCGATATAAACAAAAATATCGGGAAGAGGTTATTCATAAAGTAAATCGTAAAATGATAATAATAAATAGCGATTTTTAAAACCGGCACTTTATTCTCAATCATTTTATTGATCTTTTCGGATATATCAATAATCATCCCAATAGGAGCAAATAACAAAAGCATCACCGCAAAAGTGGCTAAATATCTTTTTAAAATATATTTGTCTATTATTGTTAACATAGTAAAGTTTAATCGGTTATTTGTTGAACTATTGAGTCTGTTATTCGTTTAATCGTTTAACCGAATCAACGATTAACCATATTTATAGTCGTTGGCTCATATTTTTCACCATCATTTCTTTCCATGGCTTAAAATCGCCGGCTAAGATATGTTTTCTGGCTTCACGAACTAACCACATATAAAAACCAAGATTGTGTATCGTAGCAATTTGTTTCCCCAAATATTCATTGGCAGCAAACAAGTGACGCAAATAAGCTTTAGAATATTCAGTATCAACAAAAGTATAGCCCATTTCATCTATTGGAGAAAAATCGGCTTCCCATTTTTTGTTTTTAATATTTATCGTTCCGTTGGCAGTGAACAACATTCCGTTTCTTGCGTTACGTGTAGGCATCACACAGTCGAACATATCAATTCCAAGCGCAATGTTTTCCAAAATATTGATCGGAGTTCCAACACCCATCAAATAACGAGGTTTGTCCTCAGGTAGAATTTCACAAACCACTTCTGTCATCGCATACATTTCCTCCGCAGGCTCCCCTACCGAAAGTCCACCAATAGCATTTCCTTGTTGATTGGAATTGGCTATATATTCTGCCGATTGTCTTCTTAAATCTTTATAAGTACTTCCTTGTATAATTGGGAAAAAAGTTTGCTCATAACCATATTTAAAAGGCAATTTATCCAAATGATTGATACAACGATCCAACCAACGGTGAGTCATGTGCATTGAACGTTGTGCATAACGGTAATCACATGGATAAGGAGTACACTCATCAAAAGCCATGATAATATCAGCTCCAATGGTACGCTGAATCTCCATCACATTCTCTGGTGTAAAAAAGTGATAAGAACCATCAATATGAGATTTAAACTTTACGCCTTCTTCTTTAATTTTACGGTTTGCCGAAAGGGAATACACTTGATATCCTCCAGAATCGGTCAAAATATTACGGTCCCAATTCATGAATTTGTGCAATCCACCAGCTTTTTCAAGAATTTCGGTTTGTGGACGTAAATATAAATGATAGGTATTTCCAAGAATAATATCTGGATTTATTTCTTCTCTCAATTCTCTTTGATGCACTCCTTTTACTGAGGCAGCAGTCCCAACAGGCATAAAAATAGGTGTTTCAATAACACCGTGATCTGTAGTAATACTTCCCGCACGGGCTTTTGATTGCGGATCTGTTTTTAGTAAATCAAACTTCATATAGGCTTTTTATCAGTCGGCAAAGATAGTCTAATTTAAAACCCACATCAAAAAAATATTTTCCTTCCGATGAATGAATAGTGGGTTCATGACAAACAGAATTTAAATCCTTCTAGGAATAAAATTAAATTATTACGAAATTAAAAATGTTTTATTATTTAATTAAGACAAAACGTATCTTTCACACTCAATTAATCAAAAACCATACTATTATGAAATTAAAATTAGTCATGTATCTTATACCGAGTTTAATTTTACTGAGTTGCAATCCAAAAACAGATGATACACAAGCCATTAAAAATCTCCTTGAAAAAGAATCTTCCAGTTGGAGATTGGGTGATAGTAAAACACATGCTGCATGCTGGCACATTCAGCCTTATAGTAAAATTTTGATTTCAACTGTTGATGGTAAAACGTTAGACATTCCTCCTGAAGACATTATCAAACCTATTGTAAATGCCAGTGGTGGCACCTCCATAAATACAAATTATAAAATGAGTATTCACGACGACAATGCTTGGGTCAGCCATGATGAAGTATCGATTGCGAAAGATGGCAAAAAAACCTTTTCGCATGAGATTCGATTACTTGAAAAAATAAATGGTAATTGGAAACTCGTAGGACAATCTATTCATGCCTATAAACAAACAAAATAAATAATATTTGAGGGTATATAAGCTGAAATCTGGTAAAAGATTGAATAAAAAAATTGTGTAACAAAAGTTACTGCACAACCTCAATTTCTGTTGTAATTTTGTATTATAAAACAATACACTTTAAAACAGACGCTATGACTTTAGAAAATATAATAAAAGAGAAACAATGCACGATTGTAGATGTACGAACTCGAGAGGAATTCAGCGGTGGACACGTTGTTGGGTCGATCAACATTCCACTTAATGAAGTTCAAGAACGATTTGAAGAAATACAAAACCTAAAATCGCCGTTGGTTCTTTGTTGCGCCTCCGGGAACCGAAGCGGACAAGCGCAGCATTATCTTTCTCAAAAAGAAATCGAATGCCACAATGGAGGTTCATGGCTTGATGTCAATTATTACCAATCCAAATAATAAACAAAATGCTAAATAAACTAAAACAAATATTCGGCTTCGGATCTAACGTAGATTATGCAGCGCTCGTAAAACAAGGTGCTGTTATCCTAGATGTACGAAGCAAGGTTGAATATGCCAGCGGACATATTGAAGGTTCCATAAATATCCCTGTAGATATTTTGACAAATAGTTTAACTCAATTGAAAGACAAAAACAAACCCATTATCACTTGTTGCGCTTCGGGAATGAGGAGCGCAAGGGCAAAAAACATCCTCAAAACACACGGTTACACTGATGTTCATAATGGTGATGGATGGAGAAGCCTACAAAGCAAAATACAAATCGATTAATTTTTAATCACTAAATATCTGGTTTAACGATTGCGTGAGAGATAGAAGCAAGCTACCGAAGTAGCGCGGATAGCTCGACAGCATAATAAAAAGGGGCAACTAATCGATACCAATAGTCAGCCCCTTTTTATTATGGTGGCACGCCCAAATAAAGTCAGATTGCAGATTTTTAGACTTGACCTCTTCCACTTCACACAAGATAATTTTAAAATTATTGTTGAAATTACCATTATCATTGAAATTGCCGTTGAAATCATTTGTCTTACGGTAAAAAAAAATTACTTTTGCAGCAGTTTAACTTTTACACACAAAATGAAGCCTAACACACAACAATTAAACGATTTAACTATCCAAGTAAGAAGAGACATTCTTCGTATGGTTCACGCTGTTAATTCAGGTCACCCAGGAGGGTCTCTTGGTTGCACCGAATTTTTAGTGGCCTTGTACCAAAATCTTATGGATCGCAAAGAAGGATTTGACATGGACGGAATTGGAGAAGACTTGTTCTTCCTTTCAAACGGACATATTTCACCTGTATTTTACAGCGTTTTGGCAAGAAGCGGTTATTTTCCGGTAAAGGAATTAGCCACCTTCCGTTTAATCAACACAAGATTACAAGGACACCCAACAACTCATGACAATTTACCTGGAGTACGTATTGCTTCTGGTTCATTGGGACAAGGGTTATCTGTGGCAATTGGTGCGGCTCAGGCTAAAAAACTAAACAATGACAATCATATCGTTTACACACTTCACGGTGATGGCGAATTACAGGAAGGCCAAAACTGGGAAGCGATTATGTATGCATCTGCTAAAAAAGTAGACAATATTATCGCAACTGTTGACCTTAACGGAAAACAAATTGACGGTACTACTGACGAAGTTTTGGCAATGGGAAGCATTCGCGCTAAATTCGAAGCGTTTGATTGGGAGGTTATTGAAATTACCAAAGGAAATGACATTGAAGCAATCATTGGAGGAATGAATGAAGCAAAAGCAAGAACCGGAAAAGGAAAACCAGTTTGTGTACTACTTCATACTGAAATGGGGAATGGTGTGGATTATATGATGTACAGTCATGCTTGGCATGGTAAAGCACCGAATGATGCACAACTTGCAAATGCTTTAGAACAAAATTATAATACTGGAGGCAATACGGATTATTAAAAAGCTTTAAGCAGTAAGCGATATCCACTATGTCTATTGCCTAATGCCTAATGCGTACAGCAAAAAAATACAATGAAAAAATATACAAATACAGGAAGTAAAGATACTCGTTCGGGTTTTGGAGCGGGAATGACTGAATTAGGTCAAAAGAATGAAAACGTTGTGGCACTTTGTGCTGATTTAATTGGATCATTAAAATTTGATGACTTCAAGAAAAATCACCCAGAGCGTTTTTTCCAAATTGGAATTGCAGAAGCAAACATGATTGGAATTGCAGCAGGATTAACTATTGGAGGGAAAATTCCTTTCACTGGAACTTTTGCTAACTTTTCTACAGGAAGAGTTTATGACCAAATTCGTCAATCTGTTGCTTATTCAGATAAAAACGTAAAAATCTGTGCGTCTCACGCAGGATTGACTCTTGGAGAAGATGGAGCTACACACCAAATCCTAGAAGACATTGGATTAATGAAAATGCTACCCGGAATGACTGTAATCAACACTTGTGATTACAACCAAACAAAAGCAGCTACATTAGCTCTTGCTGATCACCATGGTCCAGCTTACTTGCGTTTTGGTCGTCCAGTGGTGCCTAATTTCATGCCAGCTGACGAGCCTTTCGTAATTGGAAAAGCAATTCTTTTAAACGAAGGTACTGATGTAACAATTGTTGCTACAGGACATTTGGTTTGGGAAGCTTTAATCGCTGCAGAAGCATTGGAAGCAAAAGGTATTTCTGCCGAAGTAATCAATATCCATACTATTAAACCATTGGACGAAGAAGCAATTCTAAAATCATTATCAAAAACCAAATGTATCGTTACCGCTGAAGAGCATAACATTCTTGGAGGTCTTGGGGAAAGCGTTTCTAGAGTATTAGCATTACACCACCCTGCTCCACAAGAGTTTGTAGCGGTGAATGACAGCTTTGGAGAATCTGGAACACCAGATCAATTAATGGAGAAATATAAATTGAACAATCAAGCGATTGTTGAAGCTGTAGAAAGAGTAATCAAAAGAAAGTAATCTTTTACTATAAATATAAAACCCCATCTCGTTGTAAAAATGAGATGGGATTTTTTTTTGCATTATTTTCAATCCAATCCAATTGTTCCGATAATTATCAAAACAATAGCTTCTTTTTTCACTTTCCTTCGAGTAAATATTTCAAACTGTATCAAAAAAAATCCCATTCGTTATAAAATGGGATTAATATATTTATTGATTCATTTTGATACAATTTTTATCCAAATGTCTTTTCAATCTATTTGGATTAGTCTGATCACCTGAACAATCCGGAATTTTATCAAATGCATAGTAATCTCCATTTGCATCTTTAATTTCTCCCCTTGTTCCATAATTATCGCCGTCATCATCAAAATCTAAGAAATCTGGAGTTCCATCACTATCTGTGTCATCTAAATTTGTAGTAGCTCCATCTTGCAATTCGCTTTTTACCCACATATACCCATCTCCATCAAGATCTTCTTGAAAAGAAGGAATCCCATCTGAATCATAATCAGTTCGTTGTATTGCGAACAATTTCACACTGAAAACCAAAGGAGAATAGGCTGGAATACCTTCTTGTGTCCTATTATAATATCCCAAACCTGAAGGAAGAAACATTACTCCAGCACCAAAATCATTATAAGAAACCGTCCCATCAGAGTTTGATTTAGAAGTTCCATATTTCAATTGTGGAAAAAATTCTTTCCAACCTCTTATGGTGCTATACAATTCAAAAATAGTATTTGGAGACTTCACTTCCTGAAATAATGTTGAAGTAATTTCCGTAGTCGATGTTTCCGCTACCGTCTCCCTTGCCAGATACTCCCCTTTATAAGCTGTAAATACACCATCCACATTACAAGGAGACTCATTAATACCTTCTCTTAAAACTAAATAGTACATCTTATACACAATACCATTAAGCTCCACATTTCTACTTTTTAAAGGATACACCTTTTGATCCCAAATTGACGTTGGATGGTCTGCATCTAAAGCAGCAATTGTAACATCCTGATCATTTATACCGCCTGGATTATTTACAACAGTGATATAATTTGCTTTTAAATAATCTTCTATAATAGCGATATCTTTAGGATATTGCTCAGCATAAGGTAACGGAGGGGCTATAGTCTCATTATCATCTTTATTACAAGAATTTATCGTAATTGCAGCAATCAATAAAATAAAATAAAGCTTAATTTTGCTCATTATTAGGTATAGTTTAAGTCGCAAATATACATTAATGATTTACTTTTGTAAAGTATTTAACTCCGATTTTAGAAAATTCATGAGAATAGACAAATATTTATGGTGTGTTCGGTATTACAAAACCCGAAATATGGTAACCGAGGCTTGCAAAAAAAATCATATTACGGTAAATGGCATTGTTGCCAAGCCATCGAAAGAGGTTTTTCCTACCGATAAAATTACTTTTAGAAAAGACCAAATCACACAAACAATTACCGTTCTTGACATCCCCGATAATCGCGTGGGTGCAAAACTTGTTGATATCTATCGAAAAAATGAAACTCCAGCCGAAGCTTATGCGCATTTAGAATTATTAAAACTATCAAAAGAGCATTACAGAAAAACCGGAACAGGAAGACCCACCAAAAAAGACCGAAGAGATATTGATGAATTTGGAAATGAAATAAAAGATGAAGACGAAATAGATTAAAATATTCTGTTTCAGTTTTCAGTTTTGAAACCAGATTTAATCACATAAAATTCGCCTAACTTTTTTATCTTTGAAAAAAATAACAATACGCCATGAGCAAAAATATTATTCTTACCAATCAACAAATTGAACACACCACCAAAAGAATAGCTTACCAAATCTATGAAACTTTTGTAGAGGAAGAGGAAATTGTGATTGCTGGAATTACAACAAATGGTTTTATTTTTGCCGAAAGGATTGCTCAAGTATTGACAACTATTTCACCTATTAAAATTTCACTTTGCGAAGTACAAATCAGTAAAGAAAATCCAAAACTCCCCGTAACAACTTCACTAACGAAGGAACAATACAGTAATAAAGGATTGGTGCTTGTAGATGATGTATTAAGTTCTGGAACTACTTTAATATATGCAGTAAGACATTTTCTTGATGTTCCTTTAAAAAAGTTTAAAACCGTTGTTCTTGTTGACAGAAATCACAAAAAATTTCCGATTAAAGCCGATTTTAAAGGAATATCACTTTCTACTTCCCTATTAGAGCATGTAGATGTTGTTTTTGACAACAATGGCGATAGTTATGCCAGTTTAAGCTAATAGATTTAAAATATCATTTACCGTTTCCTCGATTGATTTATCATCAACATTCACTTTATATTGTGCGTGGTTGTAATAAAAGCTTCTATCGAAAAGGTGCTTGGCTATAAACTCTTTCATTTCCTCTTCGCTTTTATCGGCTATAAGAGGTCTTTTGCTCTTATTAGACACCAATCTATTAAATAATGTATCTATAGATGCTTTTAAATAAATAGAAGCCACACCATCTCCTATTAGTAATTCATGATTATTGGCATAACAAGGCGTTCCTCCTCCTAAACCAATTATACTTTTATCCGAATTATTTAACAATTCGAGAAAATAAGTATGTTCTAATTTTCTAAAATGGATTTCACCATGATTCTCGAAAATCTGTTTTATGGACATTTTTTCATTTTTTTCGATATATTCATCGAGATCAACATAGGGAATAGAGATCATTCCCGAAAGTTTTTGAGCGATTGTAGACTTACCACAACCCATATACCCTAATAATATAATTTTTTTCATTTGAATAAGACCTTACAGATTAAGGCGTTAAGAGTTTTTAATTAAAAAAGACAAATTTATAATAATTTTACTTGGAAACTTCGAAAAAAAGTCCCTATATTTGCACCCGCATTCAAGAAACGAAATGACTCGATAGCTCAGTTGGTAGAGCACATCACTTTTAATGATGGGGTCCTGGGTTCGAGCCCCAGTCGGGTCACAAATTATGTGATCAAAGCATAAGTTTCTTGAAGCAATGACTCGATAGCTCAGTTGGTAGAGCACATCACTTTTAATGATGGGGTCCTGGGTTCGAGCCCCAGTCGGGTCACAAAAGGTCGAGTAATTTATTACTTGACCTTTTTTTTTAAGGCCACGTGGAGAAACGGTAGACTTGCCATCTTGAGGGGGTGGTGCTCGTAAGGGCGTGTGGGTTCAAATCCCACCGTGGTCACTTTAGAAGCCTATCTATTTACAGGTATCAACAAAGGTTTAAATAAACATTTTCATCAACGTCTTGAGAAATGTTTATTTAAACCTTTTTTTATTTAATCACTTCCTTACTATTTTAAAAATCAGAAATCAAATTCAAAATGAATTAAGAATTAAATAAAAACAATTCGCAATTCAAATAAAAAGAATAAGATTTGTATTATATTTTTAACAAATATTCGATTTAATAATCATTTTTAACATATTTCACTCACACTACGAGTATTATTATTTATCTTTAATAACTTTTTTTCTAAAAGTAGAATGTTCGGTATACAAAAGCGTTAACTAACTTAATTAAAATAATTTAGCAATCCATTTCTACCAATTCTACCAAAACTATTTAGCCTATGAAAAAAACTACCGTAAAACCATTAAAAAATAATCTAGGTTTATTTTTTAGCTTCGCGTTTATATTTTCAGCTATTATAAATGCGTATTCTCAAACCGTTCAATACGATTCTATAAACAATAAAAAATACATACTCGTTGATGTTCAAAAAACTTACGAACGAATTGCAAACCAAGGCTATGAATCTATTGAAATTTATGAATTTCTGGGTAATTACTATTATGAAAATAATAATCCCCGAAAATCAAAATTATATTTTGACAAACTATTTGGCAAATATGACCTATCAAAAATCTCACCCAAAAGTATAGAGCGCTATAAATCAATCAAAAAATAGTGCATTTATAATCCTAAATAGTTTTAAACAAAAACAGCAACTGTATCAAAATAAACAGTTGCTGTTTTTGTTTCTTATTTAGTTTTAAAAAATAGATTAAACTTCAATCTTTCTTTTATAAAAAATTAAACACAAATTTTAAAAAAAGTTATAACTTTCAACTTCCTAATTGCAAAATTGAAATACAAATGACAACACTACTCATAAACCAGAAGAAATACACTATCGATGTTGATCCAGAAATGCCATTGCTTTGGGCTATTAGAGACACCATCGGTCTTACAGGAACCAAATTTGGATGTGGTATTGGCGCTTGTGGCGCATGCAAAGTATTAGTTGATAATGTCGCTACCTATTCGTGCTTGACTCCTGTTTCGACGGTTGTAGGCAAAAACATTACAACTATTGAGGGTACAGCAGAAAATTTACAATTATTGCAAAAATCATGGGAAGAATTCAATGTACCTCAATGTGGCTATTGCCAACCTGGACAATTAATAACGGCAACTTCCCTACTCAATTCTAATAAAAATCCTTCGGATACTGATATAGACGATGCCATGAGTGGTAATATTTGCCGCTGTGGCACTTACCAACGTATCAAAAATGCCATTAAACATACCGTAGAACTTAAAAAACAACGCTAATCATGAGTAAAATTCAAAACATAAGCCGCAGGGCTTTTATCAAGAACATGGGATTAGCGTCTGGCGGATTAATCTTAGCATGTAACTACACTTTATTCTCTCAAGATATTACATCGGGAAACCTAACTGAATTCAATCCCAATCTATTTGTACAATTAAATTCGGATGGAAGTCTTATCATAATTGCTTCCCGCTCCGAAATGGGTAATGGAGTAAGAACTTCCTTAACCTCTGTCGTTGCAGATGAAATGGAGGCCGATTGGAATAGAGTCTCGGTTAAACAAGCCACAGGAGATTCCAAATATGGGGATCAAAACACTGATGGTTCCAGAAGTATAATAGGTTTTTATGACACAATGCGAACAATGGGTGCTATGGCTCGGATGATGCTTATAACTGCAGCAGCAAAAAAATGGCAAGTTCCCGAAAGTGAATGTAAAGCCCAGAGCCATTTTGTCATTCATTCTACCGGAAAAAAATTAGGTTATGGGGAATTAGTTGATATAGTAGCAACATTGCCTGTTCCAACAACCATTAATTATAAAAATCCAAAAGATTTCAAATATATTGGCAAAACCCTAAAAAGTATCGACGTTAAAGATTTTGCAAACGGAAGTGCCATTTATGGTATTGATAAACGTTTACCAAATATGAAGGTTGTTGCTATAGCAAGATGCCCCGTTACTTTTGGAACCGTCAAATCTTTTGACAAAACAGCAGCCATGAAAATTCATGGTGTTATAGATGTAATTGAAATTCCAAGAATCGAAAAACCTTTTGGACCACTTGGTGGTGTTGCTGTGATTGCTTCAAATACTTGGGCAGCATTTAAAGGAAAAGAAGCTCTTGAAATACAGTGGAATTATGGCAAAAACGAAGGCTATGATTCCGAGAAATACATGGCAGAGTTAACCGAAAGAGTACATAAATCTGGTAAAGTCGAAAAAGAAATTGGAGATGTAAATAAAGCTTTCAATGAAGCTGCAAAAGTTGTTGAAAGCACTTTTCAATTACCTCACTTGGCGCATGCTCCAATGGAAGTTCCTAATGCGGTAGCTTGGGTTCAAGGGGACACTTGCGAAGTTTGGGCACCTACCCAAGATCCACAAACGGCCAGAGAAGAAGTTTTTACTTATCTGGGAACAACTATAGATAAAGTAACAATAAATGTTACTTTTTTAGGAGGAGGTTTTGGACGAAAATCAAAACCCGACTATATTGTAGAAGCCGTTATGGTTTCAAAGGCTATCAATGCACCCGTACAAGTTGTTTGGTCACGGGAAGACGACATAAAGCACGGTTATTACCATACCGTAAGCTCACAATACATGAAAGCATCTTTGGACGCACAAGGTAATGTTACAGGTTGGTTGCACCGATCTGCATTTCCATCGATTATGTCCACCTTTAAACCAGGTACTGATTATCCTGCCGGATGGGAAGCTTCCAGTGCTGCTGACGTTCCTTTTGCTATAAAAAATTTCAAAGTTGAATCTGGACAGGCTCCAGCAATGGTTAGAATTGGCTGGCTGCGATCGGTAATCAATATTTTACATGGATTTTCTATCAACGTTTTTGCCGATGAATTGGCCCATGCCGCTAATCAAGACCCACTAGAATTTAGACTAAAATTAATTGGTGATGATCGAATAGAAGACACCAAAGACTCAATAAAATACAATACGGCTCGCCTCAAAAATGTTTTGAAAATGGCTGCTAAAAATGCCAATTGGGGTAAACCATTACCCAAAGGGCATGCTCATGGGATAGCAGTTCATTATAGTTTTTATTCCTATGTAGCTTCGGTGGTGGAAGTTTCAATGGTTGATGGCAAAGTAAAAGTACACAATGTTCATACTGTTATTGATTGCGGCACGGCGGTAAATAGAGACACCATAAAATCCCAAATGGAAGGTGCTGCTGTTTTCGGAATGTCAATAGCATATTATGGAAAAATTACTGCTAAGGACGGAGCTATTGAACAAAACAGCTACAGTGACTACCGAATGATTCGCATGAATGAAATCCCAAAGGTTCATGTAGAAATTATAGAAAGCTCAGAAAAACCTACAGGAGTTGGAGAGCCTGGCGTTCCAGTGATTGCCCCGGCCATAATTAATGCAATTTTTAAACTAACAGGAAAACGATATTACAACTTGCCTCTAAGCGATTATGATCTTGTATAACTGATTGACAAATTAAAACACCCAACGAATACCTTTTTTAATGAATAACTGGATTGAACTATTACAAGAATTTAAAAGTAAAAAGAAACCTGTTGCACTTGTTACCATTACTAAAATTCTTGGTTCTGCTCCATGCAGAGTAGCATCAAAAATGATTGTTACGCCACAAAAAGAAATATACGGAACTATAGGTGGCGGAAAATTAGAATTTCAGGTAATCGATGAAGCGGTTCGAGCTATTCGAGAAAATAAAATTTTAGAATGTACTTACACTTTAGGTCCCGAATTTGAGCAATGTTGCGGTGGAAAAGTAGAATTAATTATTGAACCCATGAATCAATACCCAGAATTATACCTTTTTGGAGCTGGACATATAGGAGTTGCCATCTGCGAGGTTTTAAAGGACACACCTTTTTCCGTTACGCTTCTGGACACTCGGGAAAATTGGAGAGAAACTATCGAAATTGACCAAACAGTTACTTACAATGCCTTTCCTTTTGACCTTTATAAACAAACAATAAATTGGGGACCGAATTGTTATGTAGTAATTTTGACTCACGATCATAAATTGGATTTTGAAATTACCGCTTTGGCATTGCACGAACAAACCAAATATATCGGATTGATTGGTAGCAAAACCAAGAAAAACAAATTCAATAACTTATTGATAAATGAATTGGATTTCAAACCCGGAATCAAGCCCGTTCATTGTCCTATAGGATTGGATTTAGGTGGTAATTCCCCTAAAGAAATTGCCATAAGCGTCGCTTCTGAATTACTGAAAGTCTATTATGGAAAATAATACAGTATTTGTATTGTTGGCCGGAGGCAAATCCGAAAGGATGGGCGTTGCAAAAGGCTTGTTAGAGTACAAAAACACCTATTGGATTTTGGAACAAATAAACCGAATTTCAACTTCATCTATAACCGAAGTTTATATTGGACTGGGATTTCATTACGAAGAATATCTAAATAAAATCCCGTGGCTAAAAGATGCTCAATTACATTTTGTAATTTACAAAAATCTAAAAGTGAGAGTTGTGGCAAACCAAAATCCAGAACAAGGTTCTTTCTCAACACTCCAAACCGTTTTACAAAAAATTTCTAAAAACAAATCGGTATTGATCAATCCAATTGACATACCGATATTGAACCCTACAGAATTACAAAATATTATCGAAGCACAAAACCAAATTATACTTCCAAATTTCGAAGGAAAGAATGGGCATCCCATAAAATTACATTCTAAATTTTGGAACACCTTACTTTTACTTAATCCTACCGATGCAAACAGTCGATTGGATTTGGAAATCAAAAAAATAATCCCTTCCAAAATAACGACAATAGTCGTAACCGATTCCTCCATCCTAAAAAACTTAAACACTCCAAACGATTGGGAAGCATATACAAATTCTAACCAGAAATAAGCATAAAAAAAGCGCCTCGAAATCTATCGAAACGCTTTTTTTAAAATTAAAACCAACCTTAATTCTTTATTAATTCCTGCAACGGTTTTAATTGTTCCAAATCAATTTTTGATTCTTTCAAAACCGAAATCATATTCATAATATTCGTTGGATTCATGTCTTTTCCCAAAACTCTAATGACCGCAAAACCCGCATCGTTTTTATTGGCAAAAAAAACAAATTCATTGATATGATCATCTGTCCCAACGTAGCTTACAGATGCACCTTGTTTGCCAGAACCAAACTTCATCAACTGCTGATATTTTGGATCTTTTAAAATTAAATTCACCTTAGCTCGTTCCGTCTCGAACTGTGACTTGTTTTTATCATTCAATTTGAAAGCCAAAACATTCATTTTATCAAAAGAATGCAAAGCTTCACTTTGAGCAGCAGTCAATTTGGTTTTATCAACATTCAAAATGTTCGATGAAATATCTAATGCAATAAAATCTTTATTTTCGGTATTTTCAACAAAATATTTTTGCAAAGTAGGCTCTGAGTTACAGCTTCCAAAAAGCAAACTGCTTAGCAATGCGATTATGAATAGTATGACTTTCATTTTACTTTTTTCCTTTAGTTGCTTTTTTCAAATCATCACCACCAGGAATTTTCATTTTGTCTGTCAAAACCGAAATCTCATTCAAATCAAAGTCTCCAGTCAATGACATCAAAACTGTATCTTCATCTTTTCCTCCTTCAACAAACATCAGCAATTCTTTAATTTGACTGTCTTTAGCACCAGATTTAACCATGATTTTAATGTTTCTTCCTTTGTCATTTACACGCATTAATTCTTCCAAACCTGCAGTTTTAATATATTTGTCTGCAGTAGCTTTCATTTCGCCTTCAACCCTCGTACTTTGAGTGGTAAATACCTTCAAATTATCCAATTTCTTTATCAGATTCATGTATTGCTGCGCCTCTTTATCCGAGGTGTCCACCTTTACTTTACTCATCAACTCAAACATCTTTTTATTGACAACAATCGATGTTACATCGTCTTGACCGTCAAATTTATCGAATGCTCCTTGAGCAAAAAACGGACTTGATACTAATACTATTACTAATGTGATTATTAACTTCTTCATTTTATTTTGATTTAATGATTATTTTTAAAATTCAATTCAACTATTGGGCTTGAATGCTCTAGAATCACTCTTGCTTTATTTTTTATTTTCTTCAACTATTTTTTTAAAATCTTTTGGGCGTGTCCCTCCGTAAAAACTACGGGTCGTGCTGTACGTTCCCGCTTTTTTTTATCCCGAAAAAAAACGGGATCAAAAAAAGAGCTCCACTGCCATCACTCACGCAAAACAAATCTGCTTTATTCTGAAATTTGTCCCTTTTATTCAACAAACACCTTATCTTTTGTCACTTCATATACCTGAAGATATTGCACCCCTTCAACACCAACATTCACATTATCGGATAACATTGCCAATGCTTTCTGTGTCGCCTCAAAAGCTTCCTCAGGATCATCATAGGTTCCCAATTCTTTATTTTCTTTTACGGAATTTGTGTTGAAATAAGTGTATGTTCCCACTCCCATCAAAACTACAATAGATGCTGCTATTGACAACCATGCCAATTTGCGTTTTTTAGAAACTGGAAATACATTATTCGTAAGCTTTTGTTCTTTTGCTTCAGTAAAATATCCAAATAGTGGTCGGTATTGTTCTAAATGTGGCGCTACATTTGAAGAAGAAAAATAGTCTTTCAACTCATTCTCTTCGGCAATGCTTGTCTCTCCTTCGAAGTATTTTTCTAAAAGTGCTTCCATTTTATTGAACTCCATAACTGTGTGTTTTTAACATGTATTCTCTAATTGTTTTCCTTGCTCTTGAAAGTGCCACTCTTACGGCCGTTTCATTCATCTCTACTATTTTTGCGATTTCCGAAAATTCGCATTGTTCTATATCCCGCAACTGAATAATCAATCGTTGCTGTTCCGGCAATTGGTCAATAATTTTTTCAACCCAATTTAAACTATCGTTATCTTCAACTTTTTTATCTAAACTCGGCTCTCTATCTGTATAATTATTGTGTACAATTTTAAGATTACCCGCTCTTTTCGATTTTAACTGATCCAAACAATAATTTTTCGTCATTGTCATCGCCATTGCCTCTACACTATTATACGCATCTAAATTTCCGTTTTTACTCCATAATTTTACCAAAATTTCTTGTGTAGCATCTTCTGCTTCCTCTGTGCTTACAAGTAATCGCTTGGCCAATCGAAAGAGTTTATCTTTGAATGGATTGATTAAAAGCACAAATTCATTTTGGTTCATAAAATGGCTATATTAATTCGGTTATATAA